>NZ_VOZT01000003.1:0-113812 GCF_013419625.1 Acinetobacter sp. YH12070
CGACCTCATTCGAGTCTAGACAAAATGACACCAAATGAGTTTTACTATGATCAGCTACCCCAACAAAACAAGGTGGCTTAACTAGAGCGGAATATCACTTATAAATACGCTTTTAGTTGTTCAAACATGTGGGACCACCTCTGATCAACAATTAGCAGAATTTAATAAGTGTGTTAGTGAATTAAGAAAAATAACACCTGAGTGTCAGTCAGTAGATGATCTAAAACTCGAAAGTCAGCAGTTGCAGTTTATTCAAGCTTTTCGTGATGTGATTCGTCTACATTCACAACTGAAAATGTATACAGACTTTGATGTTGATAAAGCAGTTATAGTGCCGCAAGAACTTGAGGACTATAAATCTAAATATAAAGATTTGTATGACAGAATAAATAAAGGTACAGCGGTTGAAAAAGATTCAGTGCTACGTGACGTGAATTTTGCTTTAGATTTTATTATTAGTGATTATGTAAATCAGGATTATATTTATACATTATTAAATATGATTGCTGCTGCGCCACCGTCCTCGATTCAAAGAGCGAAACAGCAGCAACAACTCCAATCTTTACTCAGTAATGACCGAAAAATGTATAAAAAAATGGATTTGATTCAGAAATTTATTGATGAACAAATACCACGAATGCTGAATGGCCAAAGTGTTCAAGATGCATTTAAGCAGTTTTGGGATGCAGAAAAACAGCAAGCCTATGATGTCTTTTGTAAAGATGAAAATCTTGTGATTGATGAATTTAAAAAAGTGGTTCAACGATTTGATTTTACTGAACGTTTTCCGCACGCACATGAAATTCGGCCATTGCCAAAAAACAAGCCTTCAGCACTGGTGAGTAAAGTCTATTTTGAGGGATTGCATCAGAAAACCAATGCGATTTTAGAAAAATATGATTTACGGATTTAAACGTTAAGCTAAGTTATGAAAAATATTTGCTTAAAAGGAGGGTTCTTTTTTTATGGAATTTAAGAACCTTATCCTGTTTATTCAATAATTGTATGATTAAATTTCTTAGAATAAATATGATTTAAAAACAAATCACAAAGTGAGGCGAAAATTAAATTTCGCGCCAAACTTCATTCTTATCTTTCAATGAAATCACAAAGTTAAATTTGTCATCATTACTTACCAAAAGGCCTTCTGGCGTTTGCATAATCACTTTTAGAACGGTACCAGTTTCAAAAACCAAAGGACTGCAATTTTCTTTATTTAATGTAATTGGTTTGAGTAATTCAACAATTGCACTTTCCATTTTACTTCCCCAAGCATAGGTTGTTAATTGAACTTAGCATATTATTGGTGAAGAAACATGTTTTGTAAATGACGTGAGCTACATCGCAGAAAATATTTTAGAGAATTCCATAACTTAAGTTTAAATAATGGTTAAATAAATTATGGTTTTTTAATCTATTGATATCAAAAAATAATTTTAAAATATGACAAACTTTTTAACTGTAATTATATGTCCTAAGATGTGCCTTTTGTTCCACAAACACTGACCAGATCATCAAAAGGGCATGATCAATAATGAATTTAAGGTGAACTTCAGTTTTCATGCTTAAGCTAACAGAATGATGTGTCATCTTGTATTTGATTGTTAAATTTCAGATTAAACAGCGTTAAATCTTCAATCTGAACAAGAAATTTAATGAAATAAAACTTATCATCAGCAACTCAAACTAAAAACAAAGATTCAGGGAAATGTAGGACCAATGTTTAAATCTTTTTTTCCAAATCCAAAATGGTTTTTTGGATCATTCCTTATATGGTTCGTGATCAATATTGCCTTGTGGTATAGCGGTGGCAATAGTTGGGGTACGATGTTCGGTTTAGCTGCAAATTATCATCAAGCAGAGCTGCCTATTGGTATTAGCCGATTTTGGACCCCCAAATTTTTATGGTTCTATGTTTGGTTTTTTGTAGCAACGGCGCTTTTTGCAGCCTTTTGGAAGATTAAATCAGATAATCCTTGGCAGCGATGGTCAGTGTGGGGAACCGCACTTATTCTGTTTAATGTTTGGTTTAGTGTGGAATGTAATGTCGTGATCAATGCTTGGTATAACCCATTCTATGACCTGATCCAGAAAATGCTTTCAGGTGGTGGGGGCGAAGTGACGATGCTTTATTCTGAGATACTGACTTTTCTCTATGTGGCCATGGTGTATGTCACACTGGCTGTATTGAACCTGTTTTTCGTCAGTCATTATGTTTTTCGTTGGCGTACTGCAATGAATGACTTTTATACTGCGCATTGGGAAAAACTGAGAACCATCGAAGGTGCCTCACAGCGTATTCAAGAAGACACGATGCGCTTTGCAAAAACCACAGAAGGACTTGGGGTTAGCTTAGTTGAATCGGTGATGACCTTAATTGCATTTCTACCTGTGCTGCTAACTTTATCAACACATGTAAAGAAATTACCTGTCGTGGGGGAAATCGCCTATGCATTGGTTTGGGCGGCAGTCCTTTGGGCGGTTTTAGGGACGGTTATTTTAATGCTGGTGGGTTATAAACTACCGGGTTTGGAGTTTAATAATCAAAAAGTCGAAGCGGCATATCGTAAAGAGTTAGTTTATGGTGAAGATCATGCAGATCGAGCAGACCCTTTCACATTAAAAGAATTATTTACTAAAGTTCGTTTTAATTATTTTAGACTGTATTTCCACTACGCTTATTTCAATCTGGTTCGTATTTGGTACATGCAACTGGATAATATTTATGGATATTTTATTTTGTTTCCAAGTATTGCTGCGGGAACAATTACGCTCGGTATATTAATGCAAATTTTAAATGTCTTTGGGCGTGTACGTGATTCCTTCCAATACCTGATTTCCTCATGGACAACCATTATCGAACTGATTTCTATTTATAAGCGTTTAAGAGCGTTTGAAGAAAAAATTAATAATTGATTTTATAAGTTTAAAATAGACCTGCACTAAAATGCAGGTTTTTTTATGACTTTAATTTTAAGTTAATATATTTCAATAAAATCAATAGATTAATATTTTTATATGAGCTGTTTTTTTACTCGATTCCATATTGTCGCTCGAATCCTAGATAAGCCTAGTTTTATATCATGATTAATAATAGAGGCTTGTTCTGATGGCAGATTTGATAAGCACATAGCGATACATAAATGCTTGCGAAATAACCTAAAAGGGAACGATGATGACCGTTCACCAAGGATAAACAAATACACTTAAATAAAATGTGAAATTCATCAAATTAAAATGAACAACATATGCACACATCTCAAACGTGTACGATTTTAGTGATTAAATTTATAAAAATAATAAATAAAATCAAGATTATAAAATTGTGAAAGGCACTAAATTACGCTATTTTTTAAGGGTGAATTTTTTGAGATTTTTGCTGTGAATTTAAAGGCAATTTTATGGGTGGGGAGTATTGGATTTGCATTACATGGTTGTACAACCATGCAGAGTTTAAACCCAAATTCATTTAATCATTATGCATCACCACAAGAAGTGATTAATCAAAAAGGGCTAAATAGCTCAAATGGGAAGGCGAAAGAATACGTCTATGATTGGGGGCCACAAAAGAAAAATATGGAAGCAGAATCAGTTATACCCAAGCAAAATATGAGCAGTTACTGCCAAGCCAAAAATGGCAAATTTATTCAACTGAATAAAAGCAATTTGAACCAAGTCAAAAATGCATGGAGTCGTAAATTATTAGCGACCTATAGCAGTATAAAACAGGGCACAGGCGTATTTCAGTGTAGTCAGGCAGATGGACAACGCTGGATGGTTGCTATTGAACCCGTTTCAGAGCGTAAATCAAATGACCGTTCTGAAACCCGCTTAGTGAGTTTGTATACAGCAATTATTGGACCCGAAGAACGTCGCAAAAACTATAATAAACAAGAAGAAACTGTAGCTAAAAAAGCCACACCAAGCAAAGCCAAAGCAACGACAACAAAAAGCAATGCGAAAGAGGAAGCAAAAAAAGAAGTAGAGACTAAAAAAGAAACCAAAGCCAAAGAGCCTGAAAAAAAACCTGTAGTGAAACCAGTTGCAGAAACATCGCAACAGATACAAATGCGCTTATATGTGAATGCACGACGTGACCTGAATGCCGGAAAAAATCAAGTCACCGCTTGTAATAATGCACAGCGCGCTTATAGCTATGGCAAATTAAATGGTGCAAATGCCAATAGAGCCTATGCTGAATCAGGTATGCTCGTTGCAAAATGCTTAACCTCAGTGCCTGCATATAGCAAAAGTTATCCAAACGCCAATGCAAGAGCAAAAGGCATCCTACAAAACTTAGCGACCAACTATAACCACGCAGGGGCAAAAAATATGTTGAATCGTATGAAATAAACTTCAACAGGATAAAAGCCATTTGGGGAAATAAGCTTTTATCCTGATCCAATGATGTACTCAGATAAAATTTTAAAAAATAATAAGGAAAAACCATGAGTTCAGTAAATGAAACTTATTTTAATGCACCATTATTTGACCGAGAATTAACAGAGATTACAGTCAATATCGAGCAAACACCCTTCTTTTTGAATGATCGTGGGCATCCAACATATTTAGCATCACTTGGGGCAGGAATTCATTTAATTACAGAGTCAACTACCAATGCGAAAATGACGATGGGAAATCCCTACGATGTACCTTCCGAAATTTCGACTAAAATTACCAATTGGGGGGAGCAAACGGAGCTTGAATTTGAAGGGCAACACTTCGAGTTTATGCCATTGGTGGCAAGCAAAGAAACCGCGGCAGCTTTTGGTATCACCTTAGTTCAGGCAGGTGAAGCGATTCAGATTCATTCAAATCAAAAACGACTGTCAGAGATTCAATATGAATACGGCATGATGGCAGGGCATTATTTGCCTTATGAAAATGCAACATCAAATTTAAATGGCTGTAAAACTTTAACGCCATTTGTCATTACTGATTTAGAACATCATGACTTTCCGCATATTTTTAGCGCGACAGATCGGGATCATTTGCCTCTGGTCATCTCAGTAGGACGCTATTTTCCAAATCTAGGCAAGATTTACTTGGCAGATTTATGGGTCAATCCGGGGGATGCTTTATACATTCCTGCGAAACCCAAATATTCGAATCCCGAGTTTATTGACCTACATAACAACCGTAATGCAGCACTTGCCTGTTGGCGAGGTGACAGCAATAAATCGACATTGACCACCCATAGTTTGCTCGATACCCACGGACATTTTTACTGGTATTGGAATAGAAGGCCAACGATTCATCCTCTCATCTATGCACCGACTAGCAAAAATGAATAGTTGAGTTACATAGACCAAACAGCAAATACAGCACTTCATGATACAAAGGTGACTCAAGTTTTGGGAGTTTGGTCTATGGCTTACGGTTTATCTAAAAAATTACATCTACGTTTTTCACGACCAGCAGGTTTGGCTGTATTGACGCTCATGATGCTCGGGACGACTCAGGTGAGTTTGGCGAGTCCGACGGTCGATCAGCTCAGTCAATGTTTAGTGAAATCGACCACTGCTGCAGATAAAACGGCAGTTCTACAATGGACCTTTTCTGCATTGGCAGCGCATCCAGATTTAAAACAATACAGTAATGTCAGTGATGCGCAAAAAACGCAACTCGATAAAAATCTGGCTCAAGTGATGCAGCGAATCTTGGTTGAGCAATGTTCTACGCAAACGCAGGCCGTAATTAAAGCCGACGGTCTACAGGCTGTAGGCGAAAGTTTTCAAGAGCTTGGTAGTATCACAGGGGATGAAATATTAAAGACGCCTGAAATTAAACAACAATTACAAGGCGTACTGCGTTATGTCGATTTGAATAAATTGGTGACTAAATTTTTAACCCCAGAAATTTGGAATAAGTTAGGCTCTTTAAGAGGACAATAAGGTCAATGGGCTAGCTGCTCAGCTTAGAACGGATTTCAGTCCAATTGGTCGAAATCCAACATACAAAAGAACCGAGTGTCACCATCACAGCGCCAATCCAAAAAGTGGGTGAAAGCGAAGTTTGTAAAATCCACATGGACATGACAGATGAAAAAATAGGGCTAAAGTAAGACAGTGTCACGAGCATAGTGATATTGCCTTGGTTAATGCCAATATTCCACGCGGCATAGCCCAGTCCTGTCACGGTAGATACCATCAGCATATACATGATGGTTGTGGCATTAATATGCACAATTTGAGATAACTGCTCAGGATGTAAAACTAGCATTTTCAGCCAAAGCACAGCACTGGTGGCAATAAAAAATAAGGTAATCGGGTTATGTCCCTGACTGTATTTTTTAGTAATCACGCAATACAGCGACCACAAACTTGCGCCAATAAAGGCTAAGCCATAACTCAGCGGATTGCTTTGCACATTACTAAGTACCGCGGACAGATCAATCGCACCATTGCCCGTTTGAATATAAAACACCCCTGCAAGGCTGATACCCAAACCTAAAATTACCAAAATATTAAATTTCAGTTCTTTAAAAATAATTAGCATTAAAATGGTCATGCTTGGCCAGAGGTAATTGACCAAACTGATTTCGATGGCTTGTTGTGCGGTTTGTGCTAAGGCAATAGCGTAGGAAAAACAGATTTCGTAAATGACAAATAAAGCGGTTGCCCCGTAAAGGTAAGTACGTGGAATTTGTTTTAAATTGGGAATGCGAAATAGGGCAAATAGCAGTACCGCACTTAAGCTATACATAAACAGGACGGCCAAATCTGCCCCGATGTTTGCGCTGACTTTTTTCAGTAATCCAATAATGGTTGACCAGAGTAAGATGGCGCTAAAGCCGATGAGGGTAGCGAGGTTTTTGGTCATGGTTATAGAGGGATGGGAGAATAAGAAGATTGTATCCCAAACAGACTAGGTTCAAGATTGAAAAGTGATGTTTTTAAATAACTTTAAAATATCCATTAATTATAGATTTATGATTTGAATAGCCGAATGATGATTTTAATTAGCCAATAAATTGGATAGAGAATAAAGTCCATGCCATAGGCAAAGTCTTCGCTACGTTGTTTTCTACGTGGTTCAGGTTGCATGTTAGAGAGCCATTTACGGCTTTTGGGAATAATAAGCAAAATGATGATGATAACGGTGAATATGCCAATTGCGATTTGAATGATGGTGAGTAAGAGTTCGGGTGTCATTTTTGTTTTTCTTGAATATTTTGAGTTTTATAGCATATTTTAAATCCTCTCCCTAGCCCTCTCCTTTGTCAAAGGAGAGGGAATCACGCGTATCCAATTGATGATGTGACAAAGTCTCCCTTTTTTAAAGGGAGATTTAGAGGGATTAAAGGGTTTGGATAAGTTCTAAGTTTTCGAATTTTTTGCAATATTATTTGCTAAAAATTATTTCTTGAATAAATTTAAAGAGCTTTTATAAATTAATCTTTTATATCTTGAAGTAGAAGTGAGGGGATCCTTGAATTTAAATGAAATACAAAAAAACATCGAAAGAATATCAATAGAAAATTGGAATCGGTCTTTTAGTGGAACTTCAAGTTCAGAAATTGCTAAGAAAATTGATATCGAACATTCACTTGTTATGAAGGCTATGGAGAACCTTGTATCTAATGGGCTTGGTTCGATCAATGCGAATGTAGAAATGTGTGAAGTATCAATGGATATTGATATGGAAAAACCTAATTTTAATTTTACCCCTATCATTTTACATATTTATTTCCCATCAAAGAATATGTTGGAAGAGTATTTTTATACTAGTGATTTAGTTAGAAAGGATATTCCTGAGTATAAGAAAAGGTTGCATCTTGGAGCTCATCAGTTAGGACAAGTATTTTTTGATGAGGCTGTTTTATCAAGATATTTTGATTATCCAGAATACTATGATGTTGATGATTCTAGATCAGGTGGCCATATTTATATTGCATCAGATAAAACTCCTGAAGAGCGATATATTCATGTTCGGCATGGTAGAAAAACTCTACTAACCAATCAGTCTGTGGTTATAGCTATATATAAAGATTTAGAAAATATGAGTGAATTTGAGCAAAGACATTGGCATGCACATGAATTAAATAGTGCTCAGTTGGATTTCTGTGTTAATGATGAAGCTTATCAAAATTTTTATAATCGAAATTATGAGGGGGCTTGGATTGAGTATAAGGATGACTTATTAGACTTAACTAAAAATATAGAATTATTAAATTCACTTCTTGGTGATAAAGTTTTAAATAAAACTGAAAATATCTATTGCAATCCACCTGTGGAAAATACAAACAAGGCATATTTTGATAGCTGTAGTGAGTTATTTAAGTTAGTAGGCCCAGATAATATTAATCAGAAAACACTAAAGACATTTCTCAAAGTCAATAAAGCGTGTATAGAGCAAGATTTTATTCACGAAGAATCAGGTAGATCTTTAAGTGCCATACAACTAATGGAACTATTTGAGGAGAAAATTGGTGTTTCAAAAGCGTTTACGAAGAGTATACGTTTATTGCAAAAAGATAGAACGGAAGCAGATCATAAAATTACTGAATTAAAAATTTCTGAAGATAATCTAGTTGAAAAATTCTTTAGTCATATAAATGAACTTAATCGTAATATCTTAGCGATCATAGAAATAATAAAAAACCCGCTCTAAAGCGGGTTTTCTTTTAAAGAAAGATCAAATCAACCAATCAATTTCTTCATCAATTCATTCACTTGCGCAGGGTTGGCTTTACCCTTAGACGCTTTCATCACTTGACCAACTAAGCCGTTGAAAGCTTTCTCTTTACCAGATTTATACTCTTCAACCATCTTCTCGTTGGCAGCAAGCACTTCCTTAATAATCGCTTCAATCGCGCCTGTATCAGTTTCCTGTTTCAAGCCTTTTTCCGCAATAATTTCGTCCGCAGTTTTGCCTTCATCCCACATAAAGCCGAACACTTGTTTCGCGATTTTACCGCTAATGGTGTTATCGACAATACGCGCGATCATACCGCCAAGTTTCTCAGCAGATACAGGAGAATCCGCCAAATCTAAGCCTGCTTTATTTAAAGCACCCGAGAATTCGCCCATGACCCAGTTTGCAGCAATCTTACCTTGTGCAGCACCGCCCGCAGCAGCCACAACAACTTCATAGAAGTCCGACAACTCGCGTGTAAGCGTCAATACGTGAGCATCATACTCAGTCACGCCAAAGTCCGCGACAAAGCGTGCACGACGTGCAGCAGGCAACTCAGGAAGCGCAGCACGTGCCGCTTCAATTTGCGCATCTGCAATGATTACAGGCAACAAGTCAGGGTCAGGGAAGTAGCGGTAATCGTTCGCTTCTTCTTTCGAACGCATTGAACGCGTTTCCATCTTCACAGGGTCGAACAAACGCGTTTCTTGGTCGATGGTGCCATCCCAATCCAAGATTTCCATTTGGCGTTCGATTTCAACGTTAATCGCTTGTTCAATGAAACGGAATGAGTTCAAGTTTTTCAACTCGCAACGCGTACCAAACGGTTGACCCGGACGACGTAAAGACACGTTACAGTCCGCACGGAACGAACCTTCTGCCATGTTGCCGTCAGAAATGCCTAACCAACGCACAAGCGTGTGAATCGCTTTAATGTAGGCAACTGCCTCTTCAACCGAACGCATATCAGGTTCAGATACGATTTCAAGTAACGGTGTACCTGCCCGGTTGAGGTCGATACCCGATTGGCCTTCAAATTGGTCATGGATCGATTTACCAGCATCTTCCTCAAGGTGAGCACGGGTTACGCCAATGCGCTTAACCGTACCATCTTCAAGTTGGATGTCGATATGACCCAAGCCCACAATCGGGTTATCCATTTGGCTGATTTGGTAGCCTTTTGGAGAGTCAGGGTAGAAATAGTTTTTACGTGCAAACACAGACGCTTGGTCGATGTAAGCATCGATACCCAAACCAAAGCGGATCGCAAGATCAACCACTTCTTTGTTCAATACTGGCAATACGCCCGGCATTGCCAAGTCAACAAGGCTCGCTTGCGTATTTGGGTCTTGACCAAACGTAGTTGATGAACCTGAGAAAATTTTGGTATTGGTTGCAAGCTGAGTGTGAATCTCAATACCAATCACTACTTCCCAACCGTCAATCAGGTTAGATTTTGGTTTAGCCGCTTTTGTAGAGTTGTTTTTAGACATTATGCGTTCTCCTCAGCAATTGCAGCGCGTTGTGTATGCCAATCCGTTGCTTGTTGGTACTGATGAACCACAGACAACAATTGAGATTCTGACCAGTAGTTACCAATCAGCTGTAAGCCAACAGGCAAGTTGTCTTTGTCAAAACCAACAGGCGCGTTAATCGCAGGCAGACCTGCCAAGTTCACTGCGATGGTGTAGATGTCGCCTAAGTACATTTCTACAGGAGACAAGTTTGCACCAATCTTATATGCAGTCGTTGGTGCAGCAGGAGCCGCAATCACGTCTACAGATTCAAATGCTTTTAAGAAATCTTGTTGGATTAAACGGCGTACTTTTTGTGCTTTCACATAATAAGCATCGTAGTAACCCGCAGAAAGCGCGTATGTACCAATCAAGATACGTTGCTGAACTTCTTTACCAAAACCTTCTGAACGTGAACGTTTGTACAAGTCCATTAAGTCCACAGGATTTTCACAGCGGTAGCCATAACGCACGCCATCAAAGCGTTGTAAGTTAGACGATGCTTCAGCAGGAGCAATTAGGTAGTAAGTAGGTACATAAGCATCCGTCATGGTGAGATCAATCTCAACCAGTGTTGCGCCCATTTCTTCTAACTTTTTCAGAGATTCTTCAACACGCGCTTTTACGTCCGCATCTAAGCCGGCAACATTAAAGTATTGCTTAGGAATACCAATGCGTAAGCCTTTAACCGATGTGCCGTTTAGGTTAGCAACATAGTTGTCTACGTCTTTTTCAACAGAAGTTGAATCTTTCGCATCATGACCTGCCATCACGTTCATGAGGTAAGCACAGTCTTCAGCCGAACGTGCCATCGGGCCGCCTTGGTCTAAAGATGATGCATACGCAATCATACCGAAACGTGAAACACGACCGTAAGTCGGTTTAAGGCCAGTCAAACCACAGAAAGACGCAGGTTGACGGATTGAACCGCCTGTATCTGTACCTGTTGCGAACGGCGCAAGATCAGCCGCTACAGCCGCAGCAGAACCGCCTGAAGAACCACCCGGAACATGGTTTAAGTTCCAAGGGTTTGCTGTTGCGCCATAAAATGAATTTTCAGAGGTCGAACCCATGGCGAATTCATCCATGTTCACTTTACCTAAAGTGACAAGGCCCGCAGCTTTACCTTTCGCTACAACGGTCGCGTCGTAAGGAGAGATAAAATTGTCCAGCATTTTAGAACCAGCAGTGGTTTTAATGCCTTGGGTACAGAAAATATCTTTATGTGCAATTGGTACACCGGTCAACGCAGTTGCATTGCCTGCTTTAATTGCAGCATCAGCCGCATCTGCTTGCGCAAGTGCTTGTTCAGCTGTCACGGTCACGTATGACTTGACTTGAGCATCGATTTTTTCAATGCGTTTTAAATAGTGTTCAGTCAATTCGCGTGAAGAAAATTTAGCGCCAGCCAAACCTTCAGACAATTCACGAATTGATAAGCGATGTAAATCTGTCATGAGAAATATTTCTTTACGTTTAATTTGAAAAAATGTTGATCTGAATAAAAATTATTCAATCACACGCGGAACAAGGTACAAGCCATCCTGTACGGCAGGAGCAACTGCTTGATATGCTTCGCGATGATTGGTCTCAGATACCACGTCTTCACGTAAGGGCTGTGGATTGTCGAATGGACTTTTTAGTGGTTCAACACCGTCAGTATCGATGCCTTTCAGGGTTTCCATCATGCCTAAAATTTTATTTAAACTTTGAGCATAGTCAGCAGATTGCGCTTCATCTAGCGACAATCGAGCCAGATGGGCAATCGCTGAAACTGTTTGTGCATTTAGATCTGCAGAATGCTGTGCATCCGATGTAGACATAACATTACCTAATCAGTATTAAAAAAATTCAAAATATCGTGGCTTATAATAAGCGATTGACTTGTTCAAATCATCACATTTAGTTAAAGTTGCCACCTTGCGTCCATATAAAAGTTTAACTGAGAACGTCCCCGTGATTCTAAAACGACTAATTGGCTTGTTTTCGCCGGATCTTGCCATTGATTTAGGCACTGCAAATACACTTATTTATGCGCCAGGACGAGGCATCATTTTAAATGAGCCGACGGTTGTGGCGATCCGTCATAGTGGCTCAGAAAAAATCGTTGCTGCGGTCGGTCTTGATGCAAAACAAATGTTGGGCCGTACACCAGCCAATATTTCTGCCATCCGTCCGATGAAAGATGGGGTGATTGCAGACTTTGAAGTCACTGAAACCATGTTGAATCGTTTTATTACCAAAGGGTATGAAAAGCGTTTATTCCAACCTGCACCACGTGTCGTGGTGTGTGTGCCATGTAAATCGACGTTGGTGGAACGCCGTGCAATCCGTGAAGCTGTATACAATGCAGGTGCACGTGAAGTTCGCTTAATTGAAGAGCCAATGGCTGCTGCAATTGGTGCAGGTATGCCTGTTGAGCAAGCTTGTGGTTCGATGGTTGTCGATGTTGGTGGTGGTACAACTGAAATCGCGATCATTTCACTTCAAGGTTGTGTCTATGCAGACTCACTACGTATCGGTGGTGATGTATTTGATGAACAAATCATTAACTACGTGCGTAAAGCACATGGTTGTGTGATTGGTGAAACCACTGCAGAAAACATCAAAAAAGAAGTTGGTATGGCGCTTCCAGAAGAAGGTGCAAAACCTTTGGAAATCGAAGTCCGTGGTCGTAACTTGGCTGAAGGTGTACCTCGTGCGATTACCGTAACTTCTGATGAAGTGACTCAAGCGATTTCTGATCCACTGCAAAACATTGTGGCTGCGGTTAAATCTGCACTAGAGCAAACGCCACCTGAGTTGTCTTCAGACATCGCAGAACGCGGTATTGTGTTGACTGGTGGCGGTGCATTACTTCGCAATCTTGATAAGCTTCTTGCAAAAGAAACAGGTCTTCCTGTCGTGGTTGCAGAAGATCCACTATCATGTGTTACACGTGGTGGTGGTAAGGTTCTCGAATTCTTCGATAACCCAAATCATGACATGTTATTTGTAGGCTAAGAAAAGGACTCGGCGGGTGCAAACGCAACTGTTTTCAAGACAACCGCCATCTTTTCGCTCATTTATCATTGCGGTGATTACATGCTTGGTGGTGCTTTTCTTTGATTGGCGCATGCCGCATGTAATTCAACCGGCCAGAGACGTCTTGTATGCGGCATATAATCCAATTTATGCCCTTGCAAGCTATCCAGTGTTATCGCGAGAATGGCTGAATCAACAAACCAAGTCTGAAGCTCAATTACGTCGTGAAAATACCGCGATGCAAGCAGAGTTAATTCAGGCTCAAGTCCGTTTACAGAAACTTTCTGAACTTTCTGCTGAAAATACTCGACTGCGTGGACTGCTCGATACACCACTCATTATTGATGGTCGTATGGAGATTGCCGAAGTCATTGGTACCGATGCTGATCCCTTACGTCATATTATTGTGATTAACCGTGGAGCCAGCAGTCAGCTTAAAGTGGGACAAACTGTACTCGATGACAAGGGCATTATGGGGCAAATTATCAATGTTTACCCGCATAGTAGCCGTGTCATGTTGCTCTCAGACAAAGAGCACTCTTTATCCGTGCGTATGGAGCATACCGGTATGCGTGCAATCGTTACGGGTACAGGTGACTTAGGTCGACTTAAGATGGAATACGTGCCAACCAGTGCGAATATCAAAGTCGGTGAAAAAGTCTATAGCTCAGGGCTAGGGGCACATTTCCCAGCAGGATATTTGGTGGGGACAGTCTCGAAAGTCAGTCGTCACAATAGTGGTGAATTTGCCCAAATTGATATCAATCCTGCTGCCCAATTGGCAGGTGGTCATCATGTGGTTGTGCTATTTTCCGATTCTTTAGCGATGGAGCAACCGCATGTCACTCGCTAAGCTTAGTCGTCATACAGAGCGCGACCCATTATTTCCGATTATCTTTTCCATCATTTTGGCATCCGTGCTGATGGTGTATCCGCTTTCTTATGACCTATCGGGTTGGCGCCCATTATTCATGATGATGATCATGCTATTTTGGGTCCTCTGTCAGCCGACATGGTGCGGTGTTTGGTTTGCATTTGCCACAGGTCTCTTTACGGACTTGTTGACTGATGCACCTTTTGGCATGAACGCACTGAGTTTTGTGGTCATTGCATTTGTGACACGCTTTTTGACCCGTGAACGTCGTATCCTCACATTTGGTAATTTATGGATTATTGCTGCAATGGCAATTTTCGCGCATTTACTGTTTGTGTGGATTGTTCAAGTGATGGGTGGAGCACAGTTTTCATTTGCCCGCCATTGGCAGCCAATTGTTACTAGCTTAATCATTTGGCCAATCATGTATTACTTCTTGAGAAAATGGCGCATATAATTTTAGCTTCGAGTTCTCCTCGACGACGCGAACTATTGCAACAATTAGGTCTGGAATTTGAAATTTTCAGTCCAGATATTGATGAGTCCGTGTTGGAAGGAGAACCTGTAGCGGATTATGTAGAGCGTTTAGCACGTGCTAAAGCTTGCGCAGTACAACAACAATTCCCTGATGCTATTGTTATTGCCGCCGATACCAGTTTAGGCGTTGATGAGCACATTTTAGGAAAACCAGCGTCGAAAGCACATGCTTTTTCTATGTGGGAAATGATCTCTGGACGAAAACATGATGTGTTTTCAGGTGTTTGTGTCAGTACAAAAGATCAAATATACAGTATAGTAGTGCGTACACAGGTTGAATTTCAAACGCTGAGTCTAGCTGACATGGAAAGCTACTGGGCAACAGGTGAACCAATCGGCAAGGCGGGAGCCTATGCTATTCAAGGAATTGCTGCGCGCTATATTCCTTGTATTGAAGGGAGCTACAGCAATGTCGTTGGGCTGCCTTTGCATGAAACCGTACAGTTATTACAGACAGTTAAGGCATTAAATTAACTGCTGCAACACAAGAATTTTTATAATGTTTTGAGTTTTGATATGTCTGACGAGTTGTTGATTAATGTCACACCGATGGAATGTCGTGTGGCGTTGATTCAAAACGGTACGGTCAATGAATTATTTGTTGAACGCACCGTGAAGCGTGGGTTAGTGGGCAATATTTATAAAGGGAAAGTTGTTCGCGTGCTTCCGGGTATGCAGGCTGCTTTTATTGATATTGGATTGTCGAGAACGGCTTTTTTACATATCAATGATATGGTCTGGCAGCGCAATCAACCGACCCCGAACGTTTTTGAGCTGTTACAACCGGGACAAGTACTCACCGTACAAGTCATGAAAGATATGTTGGGTACCAAAGGTGCACGACTTTCTACTGATCTTTCTATTCCTTCCCGTTACCTCGTTTTAATGCCATATGGCAGTCATACCGGTGTTTCACAGCGCATTGAGTCTGAAGAAGAACGTGATCGCTTGCGTAGCATGATTGAACGCATTCAAAAGGAACACAACTTACCGGGTTCAGTCATCGTTCGTACTGCTGCCGAAGGTATTCCTGAATGTGAAATTGCGCAGGACATGGCCTATTTAGCAAAACTGTGGGAATACATTCAACGTAAACAACGCAGTATTGTCGTACCTTCTTTGATTTTTGAAGAGCTACCTTTACCTCAACGCGTCATCCGTGATTTGGCCAATGAAGATACTTCTAAAATTCAGGTCGACTCACGCGAAGTGCATGGCAAATTGCAAGAGTTTGTCCAAGAATTTGTACCGAGTATGCAAAATCGCTTACTGCATTATCCGGGTGAGCGTCCAATTTTTGACTTGTACAATGTCGAAGAGGATATTCAGAAAGCCTTACAGACACGTGTAGCACTTAAGTCTGGCGGCTACCTGATGATCGATCAAACTGAAGCGATGACCACGATTGATGTCAATACTGGCTCCTACGTTGGTGGTCGTTCGCTTGAAGACACTGTGTTTAAAACCAATATGGAAGCCACACAGGTCATTGCACGTCAGCTCCGACTACGTAACTTGGGCGGGATTATCATTATTGACTTCATTGATATGCAAGAAGCACATCATCGTGAAGAAGTGATGAGCCAGTTTGAGAAAATGCTTGAGCGCGATCATGCTAAAACCAAGATCACTCAAGTGTCTGAGCTGGGTTTGGTGGAAATGACTCGGAAACGCACCCGTGAATCTTTAGAGCATCTCCTTTGTGATTCTTGCCCGACCTGTCAGGGGCGTGGTTATGTGAAAACGGCTGAAACAGTTTGCTATGAAATTTTCCGTGAAATCTTGAGATATGCACGTGCTTATGAGTCACAAAGTGGCTTTACCGTGGTGGCACATCCGTCGGTGATTGACCGATTGTTAACTGCTGAAGCACCTGCGGTAGCTGATTTAGAGCACTTTATTAGCCGTGTGATCAAGTTCCAAGTGGAAAATTTATATACGCAAGAGCAATACGATATCATTCTGAGCTGAAATTGTAACAGAATATCGTTAAACACTTGTTACAACTGAGATTTTACTTTTGAACTGTTATTTTGAATACTAGACACATCAAATAGCCAAAGCCATTTTCCTGCATTGGACTTGAAAATGGTTTAGCAAAAAGAGGTGTACTATGGGTGTTAGTAAAACAGTAATGAAAAGTGGTCTTAAAACTGTTGTTGAAGCAAAAGCGATCCATTCAGGTTATATCGTGGATGAACGTGGTAATGAAGTTCAAATTACAGCGTCTATGATTCGTTCTGCTTGTCATCAGTTACTTAAACAGTGCCGAGCAATTAAAGCTTAAATATTGAAATATAAATAATGTAATCCAGAGGGTTAAAGTGCTAACGCGCAATTCTAAAATATTTAATGCGCTAAAATTTTATAAATAATGGAAAATAAACTTAATTATCAGTTCGTATCTACAAGTCATAATTAAACAATAGCAACGGATTTGTTCACCTAAATTTTAGCTTATACACATAAATTGCTCCAAAAAATCAATCAAAGTTCAAATACTAAAAACCCGTCTAGATTGTTCAATTTAGACGGGTTTTTATCATTATGTATGGTTCAAGATGCTGATGAATTGATACCAAATCTAGAAACAGGCGGTTAGCTAACCGCCTGTAACTTTGGGGAATCTTGGTTCACAATAGTTTCAAATCGTTGAATTTCTTCTTCCAAATGCGTCAGTAAATTTTGCATTTTTGGCAGCGCATTACGACATGCGGTTAAACCAACTTCAAGCTTATCTAAATAGCTGGTCATGGTGATATTAAGCGCTTGACCATCCAAAACAATAGACGCTGGGTAGAGCGCTTCTAAACGTGCACCATTCCAATATAACGGCTCTTGTGGGCCGGGAACATTCGAAATGACCAAGTTAAAGGCCTGACGTTTTGGCATGAAGCCTGATGCAATATTTAAACCTGCTGCACTGTAGACAAAAGCACTGTAGTTTAAAATTTGATTCGAGTTCATCCGCTTAAAGCGCTCTTTGGCATTGAGCACACTACGACGCACAATCTTCAACCGTTCTAGCGGATCTTCTTTATGGGTTCCAAGATTGGCCAAAATCATGGTAATACGGTTTGACATATCTGAATCATCGGTACGAACTGATGCAGGCACCATGGCAATCAATGGCTTTTTAGGTAAAGCATTTTGTGTAATTAAATATTCACGTAATGCGCCTGAACAAATTGCAAGCACAATATCGTTAATTGTTACGCCGAGTGACTTGGCAATATGTGACAAACGTGAAAATTCAAAAGACTGAGCAGCGAAACGACGAGAAGAACTAACCCGTTGGTTTAATATTGAACTCGGCGCTTGGAAACTAGACACATAATCTGGGTTACGCCCCATATCTTTCATTACTGTTTGTGACAGTTCGTACAAAACTCGTGGAGTTGAGTCAAGTTGTCCCTTAATGGTCGATAACAGACCTTTCATACGACTGGATTTAGGCTGTTTCAGGCGTTTTGCACGAGGGCCTTCTACACACCATGGTGGCACAATTCTTTTAGCATCTGGGTCATGCGAAAGTGATTTTTCAACTAAACGCATACCTGCAATGCCATCGACCATCGCGTGGTGGATTTTGAAGTACATAGCAAAACGATTGCCTTCAATGCCTTCAATAATATGGCAAGTCCAAAGCGGTTTCGCACGGTCAATCAGCGCACTGTGTTCTTGAGAAATATAAGTCAAAAGTTCACGAATACGACCGGGATGCGGCAGTGCGATATGGCGGAAGTGATGATCTAAATCAAACTCTTCGTCTTCATCCCAAAAGAAGCCGTTGAGTTTATTGTTAAAAGGAGGAATAGGAATGGATTTTGAATTACGAATATCTGCGACTAAATCTTGAATAAAAGTATCTGGTGCATTGTCAGGGATCTGAAATAAAAATAGACCACCTACGTGCATCGGTTGTTGCCGTTTCTCTAAATTTAAGAATATGAAATCAATAGGATGTAATGGACGCATAGCGTTGATTGCCTCACTGCAATTTCTACAGCTGCTCATGTATGAGTAGCATTGTTAGAATTATTAAATTGTCTTTTGCAGTATAGCGTTTTTACGTTGAAATGATACGGAATTATGTGTATCGATGCGTTGAAAAAAACCACTGCTATGCAGTGGTTTTGTGATCTTTATTTTTTCATGTTGCCTGCGTGTAAGCCGCATTCTTTATGGGTTGCATCTTCCCACCACCAGCGACCTTCTCGTTCGTGTTGATTCGGTAAAACAGGTCGAGTACATGGTTCACAGCCAATCGAGATAAAGCCACGTTCGTGTAGTGGATTATATGGAATTTCCATTAGACGGATATAGTTCCAGACATCAGCGCTAGACCAGTTTGCCAAAGGATTATATTTAATCAATTGCTTGCCCGGACCTGAAAAACCGGGGTCTGCTTGTACCACTGGAATTTCATTACGTGTGCCTGGGCTTTGGTCTTTACGTTGACCTGTGATCCAGCCATCTAAAGTGGCTAGTTTTTTACGCAAAGGTTGTACTTTGCGGATACCACAGCATTCTTTATGTTCATCTTGATAGAAGCTAAAAAAGCCCTTTTCTGTTACCAGTTTTTGTACGGCATCACTTTCTGGGAAACAGATTTCAATATCAATTTTATAATGTTTACGGACAGTATCTAAAAATTGGTAAGTTTCAGGGTGTAAGCGACCGGTATCTAAACTAAATACACGAAAAGGAATCCCTAAGTTTGATGCAAGATCAATCAGTACAACATCTTCTGCACCAGAAAAGGAAATCGCAACTTCACCTTGCTGGCTAAGCGCAAGTTTCATAATCTCAGAAGGTGATTTATCTGCATATTCAGATGCAAGTGCATCGACAAGGTCAATAGTAGGGATGGTAGTCATGAATGTCCTGGCTATAGGCTTGGAACGTTAAAACCTATATTAATTTATTTCAGAACTATTTTAATGGAAATGCTAAAACACACTTATCACTAAAAAATAGATACTTATGAAAAAAACAGATTTAAAAAAGAACAATGCATTTTTTTATTCTTCCGCTATGATAATGAAAAATTTTTTTCACATAACAGAGGGTAGAGTGCATGGAAGTCGTTTGTTTAGATCTAGAAGGGGTTTTAGTACCTGAAATTTGGATTAATTTTGCGAAAAAAGCAGGCATTAAAGAACTTGAAGCAACGACTCGTGACATTCCAGATTACGATGTGTTGATGACTCAGCGTTTAAATATCCTAAAACAACACGGTTTGGGTTTAAACGATATTCAAGACGTAATCGCAGATATGGGGCCATTTGAAGGTGCAAAAGAGTTTGTAGAGTGGGTGCGTACTCATTTTCAATTGATTATTCTTTCAGATACTTTCTATGAGTTTGCACATCCATTAATGCAGCAACTTGGTTGGCCAACGATTTTCTGCCACAAATTAGAAACTGATGAAAATGGTATGATCTCAGCTTATAAGCTTCGTCAACCTGATCAAAAGCGTAAAGCCGTTCAAGCATTGCATGGGTTAAACTTCCGGGTGATTGCAGCAGGTGATTCTTATAACGATACGACGATGCTTGGTGAAGCAGATGCGGGTTTCTTATTTGATGCGCCTGACAATGTGATTGCAGAATTTCCACAATTCCCACCAATTCATGGCTATGCTGCATTAAAAGAAGCGATTCGTAATGCTTCAGTTCGTGATATTCCAGCTTAATTCTGTATAGCTGGTTATAGAAAAGGGCGCTTATGCGCCCTTTCTTGTTTAATGCAAAGCTGTTCTAACAACTTAGAAGCGATAGCCTATTTTCAAACCATAGCCAAGCGCATGGTTATCTTCAAATTCACCTACTGGATTACCACCAGTTTGAGCAGTAGCATCACCTAACCAGAAGTATTTAACACCTGCTTGGATGAAATAGTTTTCAGCAGGACTATATTGACCACCTAGACCAACATTCCAATTCCCTTCAACAGGGCCTAAAGTCGTAATAGGGTTGCCAGCACCCGAATCGTAACCTACAGATGCAGAACCAGACCATTTGCTGTTAAATTTATGGCCTACACCAACATTAGCTGACCATTGGTCGTCTGAGTAATCAATAAGATTTTGACGGACATGAGGTGCTGGAATTGAACTTACGTTACCAAGTAAAGTTGGTTTAACCGCAAACTGGCTCCAATGTACCCAACGAACATTGGCAAATGCTAGCGTATCTTTAGCAATACCTGTTTGGAAATCTAAGTTAACTGATTGAGGTGTTGTTGCATCAACAGATGATGTCAGCGCACTTAAAGATGGATACGGTAGAAGCGTAGTTTCATTGGATTTTGTATTATGTTCAATTTCAGAGCGGTAGGTAATAGCCGCTTTTAATGCAATTTCAGGAATCGAATAAGCAACACCTGCTAACCAGCCATAAGCTTCTTCACGTTCCATTTCGATGTTATAAGTACCAAGTTTGGCATTACCACCATAAGCAGCACCACGTAGTTTGATATTGGCTTCTACAGTTTGCCAAACTGGACCTGCATAAAAGTTCCAATTTTCGTTTGGTTGGTAACCAATTAGGGCAGTTAAGCTTTCAGTTTTAACATCTACTGACGTACCTTGAGCACCATTACCAAATACTGGCGATGCAGCATCATATTCAGCTTCTGCGCCATATGGTTGGTCGTAGATTAAACCTAGTGAAATTTTGTCAGTCGCTTGCACTTTGACAGCGGCGGAAGGGAAGTAATATGACTTCGCCATGTCATCGACATTAAGTTCATTTGACTTTACTTCTGCATCTAGAACAGTGATACCTGCTTCTGCATAGTTACCAGGTTGTAAAAATGCAGAAATTGACTGGCCAGAACGATCTAAACCACCAGCAATTGCAGATGTTGCAGGCATTAAACTGATGATGATCGCTTTTGTAAGACGGTTAAGTTGCATACATTTTCCCTGTTTGTAACTTTTGATGTTATTTCAATGTGTGGAAAGTAACATAAATAGAAAAACAGTAAATAAGAGTTGCTACTCTAAAATTGAACTAAGGAAGTTAAAAAATGAGCATGACTAGAGTATTTATTCTAGTGGTTGATAATTATCTTTATGATTTTTAAATGAAAAATTAGAGTAAAAAGCTTAGTTTTTGATAAAACTGTTGGTAAATTTAAATGTTTATTGTTTGATCAAACAATATGGCGAAACGAAAAAAAGTTAAGGCCATAGCGAACTATGGCCTTAAGCTTACTGTTTAATTAAAATTTATAACCGATTTTTAAGCCGTATGCCCATGCATGGTTATCTTCAAATGTTGCAACATAGTCGCTGCTTCCAGCTTGTGCAGCCGTTTGAGCATCTGCATCACCGAGCATGAAGTATTTAACACCGCCAGCAATGAAGTAATTCGGTGCAGGGCTAAATTGTAAACCTAAGCCGACATTCCAGTAACCTTCAGTAGGACCAAGAGTTGATACAGGGTTACCAGCGCCTGAATCCCAACCTACAGATACGTTACCAGCCCATTGGTCATTAAATTTACGACCGACACCTACAGTTGCAGAAATCTGATCATCAGTATATTCCACAAGGTTAAAGCCATCTGGACGACCAACTAGAGGACCTACAGCTTCACTTACCTTACCAAATTTATAAGGTTGAATTGAGAAATTTGACCAGTCAACCCAACGAACGTTCGCAAATGCAACAGTGTTAGCCATGATACCAGTTTGGAAATCTACGTTAACTGACTGTGGAGTTGTGATTTTGGTTTTACCAGCTTGACCTAATGCAGCTAATTGTTCAGCTGATACACCTAAGCCGCCAAGCACAGCTGGTAAACCAGCAAAGTTCATTAAAGATAATGATTCATCTGATTTTGCATCATGATCAATTTCAGAACGATAAGTAACAGATGCTTTTAAAGCAATATCAGGAATTTGATATGCAAAACCTGCTAACCAACCTGTCCCAGCAGTTTCTTTAAAAGTAGCATCGTAGCCATTAAATAGGCTATACGCTTGACCACGTAGACTTAGATTACCTTTTACTGTTTGGTATACACCACCAGCATAGATGCTGAAGTTTTCAATTGGCTCTACACCAAAAACCATAGATAAATTTTGAGTATCTACTTCAACTTTTGTATTGCCTTCGCCTAAGTAACCATTAGCAGCTGTAAGCGCACCATTAAGTTGTTGGAATGCAGGACTTGCTAATACTTGTTGCTTTGCAGCTGCAAGAGTTTGTTCATTTACTGGAATGTTTTGAGCTTCTAACGCAGCAACTGCTTTAGATGTAACAATATTGTTAACTGCACTTGCAGATAACACTGTGTCGCTGCCTGGTGCAGATGTGAATACGTTATTACCTGTATATTCTGCGTTAGCACCAAATGGTTGGTCGTAAATTAGACCAAAAGAAAATTTATCAGTTAACTGAAGTTTAATAGCCGCTGAAGGGAAGTAGTAATCACCCGCCATATCTTCAATATTGCGACGAGTTTCACTAGTACCAGACTCTTTACCTTCAACAGTAGGATCAAGAACTGAAATACCTGCTTCAAAATAATTTCCTGGTTGTAAGAATGCAGACATAGATTGTCCTGAACGATCTAGTGCTGCTGCAAAAGCACCTGTCATTGGAACTGAAGCAAGAATCATGGCTGTAGCTAAAGTTTTTAATTTCATTCTTCGTCATTCCTTGAGATACGAATTTGATTTTTATGGTTACTGCATATATTCGTTATGGAAAACTTCTTAATACTCTTAGGCTTAATTGTTACTCCATGTGACAAAAATAGCACAATTAAAATAAGAGTAAATGCTCTAGATTGAAAAATATGGCTAAAAGTTGCTATTTTTAGAGTAAAAGTACTAATTAGTATATATAACATTTTGATTATTATTTAATATTTTCATTTAGCGCATTATTTTCTAAACCTAGAAAAAAATTGAAAAAATTTTGATATGAGCAGTCATAAATTGATTTTTTGGCCTTATGGACCATACTATGTGTCGTTTTTTGCATTGAGAGGTAGGTGGTTAGCACATTTTAAAGCGCTATTTAACTGTTCTTAAAAATAGTCTTTGAACAGTAATCTTTGTAAAAACAATAACTAAGTTAAAAACTGTAATTGATGGGTTTTTAGTGTGAAAGGTTCTTTCTTTATATTTATTGGTATATGGGGGATTACAAATACAGGGAGGAGGGATATCTCAGAAATTGTGCGCTCTGCGGGACTCGAACCCACGTCGGTCGCTTAGGAGGCAACTGCTCTATCCAGTTAAGCTAAGAGCGCAAGACGGAGGCTAATGTACTCCTATTTTAGCTAAAAAAAAAGTTATTGCCGAAACAATAACTTTTTAAATTACTTAGTCTTTATGAACTTCATTGGGGTCAATGTCGCTCAAATCTTTAGGATTAAGATAGTTAAACATTAATAACATGACTGTAATCCAAACAGGGATCATTAGAACAGATTCCATAAAGCCCTGAGTCCACATAATAAAGAGAACTAAAGCAATAAAGATCAGAACGATGTAGTTGCTGACTGGCGCCCAAAGTGCAGGATAAGACGTTGTAAAATTCAAAATACGTTTTGCACGACGGAACTGTAAGTGAGTCATGGTAATCATCGCCCAGTTAAGGACAAGTGCACCAACCACCACATACATTAAGTGACCCAGCGCATCTTCAGGTACAAAGTAGTTTAAGAGTACGCAACCGAAAATCAGGACAGCAGAAAGTAATACTGCTGGAATTGGCACGCCACTTTTGTTGGTTTTTGCGAAAACTTTTGGTGCATTACCTTGTTTCGCCAAGCTGTAAAGCATACGGCTATTGGCATACATACCGCTGTTATAAACAGACAGTGCTGCAGTTAAGATAATGAAGTTCAGTAAATGTGCAGCCCAATCAATACCCAGTTGGCTAAAGATCATCACAAATGGACTTTTGTCTAAACCACCTAGTTCAAGCTGATTCCATGGCACAAGTGATAATAGAATAGTCAAAGAACCCACGTAGAAAATCAAAATACGAAAAACAACTTGGTTAATCGCTTTAGGAATAGTTTCTTTTGGATTTTCAGCTTCCGCTGCCGCCATACCAATCAGTTCAATACCACCGAAGGCGAACATCAAGAAAGCCAGCATGAAGAATAAGCCTTCAAAACCATTTGGGAAGAAGCCGCCCTGACTCCATAAGTTGGTAAATGATGCGGTTGAGTTGGCATCTGCAGTCAGTAGCAAATACAAACCAAATACGATCATCGAAATAACTGCAGTGACTTTAATAATCGACAGCCAAAACTCAGATTCACCATAAAACTTCACATTACCTAAGTTTACTAAAGTAATGATCACGAAGAAAAACAGTACAGATGCCCACGCTGGAATATGAGGCCACCAATAATTGATGTATTTCGCAACAGCGGTGAGTTCTGTCATTGCCACTAAAATATAGAGAATCCAGTAGTTCCAACCTGTTAAGAAACCTGGAAATTTCCCCCAATATTTATATGCAAAATGGCTAAATGAACCCGCTACAGGTTCATGGACGATCATTTCACCCAACTGACGCATAATTAGAAAGGCGATCAAACCGCCAATGGCGTAGCCAAGAATAATGGATGGTCCAGCAGATTGAATCACATGCGCTGAGCCCAAGAATAAGCCTGTACCAATTGCACCACCCATGGCAATCAATTGAATATGACGATTCTTTAAGCCACGCTTGAGTTCGGAGGAATTGGTAGTCAAGTTACTCTTCCCGAGAATGGTTTAATTTTGGTAATTGTAATGTATAGAGAATGAATAGCCTAGTAGCTCAAAATTTATGAAAAATATTTATAGGTTTGATAACCTATTTTTGGTTTTAAATGCTGAATTAAAAATTTATGAATCAATAGATTAATTTTATTTTAATTGAAATTCTTATACTTGGCTTTATATGGAAAAGGTATCGAATGTTGTTTTTTTATACTTAAGTCATGTGATTGTTAAAACTTCAATTAAACATTGTATGATGCAAAAGCGCAGAAAAGAACGCTCTGCCAAAACACAATGATAAAGATTAAGGATTCAATAAAAATGAGTTTTGCTCCCCAAATTAAGATTGCAGCGACTTATATGCGCGGTGGTACTAGTAAAGGTGTATTTTTCAAGCTAGATGATTTACCGCTTGCGGCACAACAAGCTGGAAAAGTTCGCGACCAACTTTTATTGCGAGTGATTGGCAGTCCAGATCCTTATGGCAAACAAATTGATGGGATGGGGGGAGCGACTTCAAGTACCAGTAAAACCGTGATTTTGGCAAAAAGTTCACAGCCTGAGCATGATGTCGACTATCTATTTGGACAAGTGTCAATTGATAAAGCATTTGTCGACTGGAGTGGTAACTGCGGAAATTTAACTGCAGCGGTTGGTGCGTTTGCCATTTCAAATGGTTTGGTTGAGGCATCACGTATTCCTGAAAATGGTTTGTGTACGGTTCGTATTTGGCAAGCCAATATTCAAAAAACCATAATTGCGCATGTACCTATTACTGATGGTGCAGTACAGGAAACTGGTGATTTTGAACTAGATGGTGTGACCTTCCCAGCAGCCGAAGTTCAAATTGAATTTTTAGACCCCGCAGATGATGGTGAAGATGGCGGCGCTATGTTCCCTACAGGGAATTTGGTCGATACCTTAACCGTACCCGATGAAGGCAGTTTCCCTGCAACATTCATTAATGCAGGTATTCCAACGATTTTCTTAAATGCAGAAGATATTGGTTATGTCGGCACTGAACTGCAAGATGCGATCAACGGTGACGCTAAGGCATTGGCCCGTTTTGAAAAAATCCGTGCTTATGGTGCACAACAAATGGGTTTGATTTCAGATATTGCTGAAGCAGAGCAACGTCAACATACACCAAAGATTGCATTTGTTTCAAAGCCGAAAGCTTATACATCTTCGAGTTCTAAACAAATTTCAGAACACGATACGGACTTATTGGTTCGTGCCTTGTCGATGGGGAAACTGCATCATGCCATGATGGGCACAGCGGCAGTTGCCATTGGTACAGCAGCTGCGATACCGGGGACACTTGTGAACTTAGCCGCGGGTGGTGGGGAGCGAGAAGCCGTGCGTTTCGGACATCCATCTGGGACGCTACGTGTAGGTGCGCAAGCAATTTATGAAAATGGTCAGTGGGTCGTTAAAAAAGCCGTGATGAGCCGAAGTGCGCGTGTCTTAATGGAAGGCTGGGTGCGTATTCCTGCGGATAGTTTGGATTAAGCATTTAACATCTCATTTGAAATCAGCCTCTGCTTTGCAGGGGCTTTTTTTTGCCTTTATCTTTTATATGAATAAGCAAATCATGAATTGGTATATCTTTTTATATAATATGAACTGCATTTAATATTAGAAAGTTTCTGTGATTTATGCCAGATTAATTTTGTTAGCATTTTGCGTAGCTTTACCCTGAAAAAAAGTAGCGAAACCATGCTTAAAAAAGACTTAATAAAATCGGATCTACCTACTGAACAATTGGCTGTATTGGAAGCGTTGCCAATGCCTGCTGCATTATTTTCTGCGACAGCTGAGCTGATATGCGCCAATCAAATATTTAAACATCGGTTTCAGTCAGACTTACAAGAGATCGTATTAAATCATGTGTTTGTGATGCAGCAAAAAACCAAAGCCACAAGTTCTGAGTTTGATTTACGCTGTTTAGAGAACGATAGCATTGAACCCTTTATGTATAGTGAAAATGAACGGCATTATTGGTTCACGTTCAAACCAAAGTTTCAACAAAGTGGCGATTTGGAACATGTGCTGTTGTGCTGTGCGGACATTACAAATTTAAAGCAAGTCGAATTATCGCTGTTGAAACATAACCAACAACTCGAACAACAAGTTTATTTTGATTATCTGACAGGGATAAGAAATCGACGAGGTTTTGATTTAGACCTTTCTCAGTGGCAAAAAAGCTTCGCGGTTGAACAAGCCAATGAAATTTGTTTGATGATGCTCGACTTAGACAATTTTAAGCAAATCAATGATATCTACGGTCATGCGTTTGGCGATGAAGTTTTAAGAAAAAGTGCGCAGCTTTTAAGGATGCAAATTAGTCAACATGCAGATGCACAAATATATCGCATGGGTGGGGAAGAGTTTGCAATGATTTTGCCACGCACGGCTATATCGACTGCATGTTCGATTGCTCAACAATGTTGTGAGCAAATCTATGCTTTTTCGATGAATTATGCGGATAAGGCTCTACAACTGAGTATCTCATGCGGAGTGGCCTTGTGGGATGGTACAGAGTCATTTTTTGAAACATTAGCACGTGCCGATCAGGCTTTGTATCAAGCCAAGAAAGGCTCGAAAAATTGTACCTGTTTTAATGATGGACAAAATGTGGCGCTATTTGAGGAAACGACATTTAAAAAACCATCAGACTGTGGGAAAAACACATAGATTTAGGTCGTAACATAGAGAAAGATCTGAGAAAGCAGTATGATGCAACAGGTCAAAATTGACAGAAAACATTGGCAGTCGATTTGCTAATGAACGAAGCAGTTAAATATTTAAAGTATTTGAGGTGAATGTGTCTTCTTTAACAGACGTTTCCACACATGCCCTGACAGAAGCGCAGCAGCGTATTCAGCAGGATTTACTGACAGCGCTTGATGCATTTTCAATTCCAGAACCCTTAAAAGGGGCGGTGTATCATGCTGTGATGTTGGGTGGAAAACGTGTTCGACCGGCACTTTGTTATGCAACAGCAGCATTAAAACCCAATACTAATTTTGCAGCAGTACGCCGTGCTGCGGTGGCGATTGAATTTATTCATTGTTATTCATTGGCACACGATGATTTGCCGTGTATGGACAACGATTTACTCCGTCGTGGTCAACCAACCTGTCATGTGGCTTTTGGTGAAGATACGGCTTTACTTGCTGGCGATATTTTACAATCGATGGCTTTTGAAGTTTTAGGCAGCCGTCTCTTTGATCAAGGCCCAGCCGTTGAAGCGCCGATCATCTTGAAGCAAATGCAAATTTTAGCGACTGCAACTTCAAAAATGGTCAATGGACAAGTTCTAGACTTACAAGCGGAAGGCAAGCATGTCAGTCAGGATGAACTAGAAAATATTCATCGAAATAAAACTGGTGCTTTAATTTCTGCCGCAATCATGATGGCGGCAGTGACAATATTTAATGGCACAGATCAAGCCATTCCTAAACTCCGTGAGTTTGGCCTAGCGATTGGTTTAGCCTTTCAGGTGCAAGATGATATTTTAGATATTATTGCTGACACTGAAGCATTGGGTAAAACAGCGGGTAAAGATCAACAAGTGGATAAATCCACATATCCTGCGCTAATGGGTCTTGATCAAGCCCAAGCTTATGCAGAAGAATTACATGCACAAGCGCTTCAAGCTTTGGATTATTTTGCAGAAGATGCGGCAGAATTACACAAGATCACGCAGTTTTTATTAAAACGTCAAAGTTAATATGACGCAGTAAAAGACCTCAGCCCACACATGTAACATGTTGTGGGCATTTTTATATTTTGTACATTTGGAACAGAAGGAAATAAACCATCTAGGTAATATCTAAATGGATGACATGATAAAAACAAAAAAGGACGCTAGGCGTCCTTTTTTGCAGATATTAAAACTTAGAAATTAATTTTAAGTGCTATTGGTCTTAAATACTTTCTTTATAGATACGATCTGCTTCTTCAAATTTTTCAGTGACTTCAGCAGATGGCGCTTTGCCCATTAAACTCACAATGATGATTGCAATGAGTGAGCAGATGAAGCCCGGTATAATTTCATAAACGCCTGTATCGCCCCAGAGGTTTTTCCATAGAATAACCATAACAGCACCAACCACCATACCTGCTAAAGCACCATTGAGTGTCATGCGTTTCCAAAACAATGACATGATAATCAGTGGGCCAAATGCAGCACCAAAGCCTGCCCATGCATATGCGACGAGACCAAGGACTTTAGAGTCAGGATTACCCGCCATATAGATCGCAAGAAGCGCAATCATTAACACCATAATACGGCCGACCCAAACCAATTCTTTTTGTGAAGCATTTTTGCGTAAGAATGATTTATAAAAGTCTTCAGTTAATGTACTTGAGCAGACTAAAAGCTGACAGCTTAAGGTACTCATGATGGCAGCTAAAATCGCAGCCAGTACGATACCTGCAACCCATGGGTTAAATAGAATTTTAGTCAATTCCATAAAGACCGTTTCAGGGTTAGCTGTAACGATACCTGCTAGTTCTGGATGCTGTTGGAAATAAGCAATACCGAAGAAGCCTGCTGCAACTGCGCCACCGAGGCAGAGTGTCATCCATGTCATACCAATACGGCGTGCATTGGGAATCGATTTAACCGAATCTGCTGCCATGAAACGCACTAAGATATGCGGTTGACCGAAATAGCCTAAGCCCCATGCCAACAAAGACATAATTGCGACAAAACTTAAGTCAGCAAATACATCCATGGCTTGAGGGCGTGCTGCTTCTAGTGCCAGAGTGAATTGGGTTAAATCAGAGAACGACAACATGACAACGATAGGTGTCAGCAGCAAGGCAAAAATCATAAAGCCCGCTTGAATGGTATCGGTCCAACTGACAGCAAGGAAGCCACCAATAAACACATAGCTCACTGTTGCGATGGCACTGATCCAAAGCGCAGTGCTATACGACATACCAAACATACTTTCAAATAATCGAGCGCCTGCAACCATGCCTGAAGCACAGTAAATTGCGAAGAAAATCAAAATAATCACAGCAGACACGATACGTAAGATTTTCTTTTGATCGTTAAAACGATTTGAGAAATAGTCAGGTAGGGTTAAAGCATTATTTTGAACTTCGGTATGTACACGGAGACGACCTGCAACAAGTAGCCAGTTGAGCCAAGCACCGATGATCAGACCAATTGCAATCCACATTTCAGATAAACCTGAAAGGTAAATCGCACCCGGAAGACCCATGAGCAACCAACCACTCATATCCGATGCACCTGCAGAAAGGGCAGTGACAAAGCTCCCTAATCGGCGGCCACCTAAAATGTAGTCAGAAAAGTTACTGGTCGCACGGTATGCAAGTAAACCGATCACGATCATGGCGACAATATAAAAGAGAAAGGTAATTAGGGTGGGATTCAGGGAGCTCATACGGTATCCGCTTTGGCGTTGGACAATTGCGTTTAATTAGGGGACTCAATGGGATTTGCCTAAGCCAAGTAGGTGAAATCGAACGATAAGTCCTAAAACGTCAAAAAAATAACGTGAAATTTAAACATAAATTCACAAACTTTGCCTTCTTTTTTGTTTTGGGCATAAAAATGGGCCGTATGTCACGACCCATTTTAATTAATACGGAGATTTAGTTATTACGACCCATTACACCACGAATCGTATTCAGTACATCCGCAGGTAAAACCACAGTTTTGGCATTATTAGATTTAGCCATATCTTGCATGGCTTTGACGTATTGTTCACCCAGTAAGTAAGCAACTGGAATTTCTTTATCGCCGACGGCTGAACTCACCATTTCAATTGCACGCTGTGACGATTCTGCCAATACCACTTGAGCTTCTGCATCACGACGAGAGGCTTCTAAACGACCATCTGCTTCTAAAATAGCCGCTTGTTTTTCCCCGTCTGCCTTGGTCACTGTCGCACGACGTTGACGTTCAGCGGCCGCTTGCTCTTCCATCGCAGCTTGCATGGTATGAGAAGGTTTAATATCTTGAATTTCTACAGTTTTAAGCGTAATACCCCAGTCAGAAATATCGTCAGAAATTGCGGCTTTAAGTTTAGCCTTAATATGATCACGCGATGACAGTGCATCATCGAGGTCCATTTCACCGACAATTGAACGTAAAGAGGTTTGAACTAAGTTTTGAATCGCCCATGTGTAGTTTTCAATACCGTAAACTGCTTTTTCAGGCGTGGTTAAATTGATATAAGCCACAGCATTCATCAGCAGTACCGCGTTGTCACGAGTGATCACTTCCTGAGAGGGAATATCTAACACGATATCTTTGGTTGTCACTTTATAAGCCACTTCATCGACATACGGAATCACAAAGTTCAGCCCCGGATTGAGCGTGGTATGGTATTTACCTAAACGCTGAACAATCCATTTATAACCTTGGGGAACAATACGGACACCTTTAAAAATGGTGACGGCTACAAAAACTAAGAGCGCTAAAAAAACAATAGAAACACCAGACATGTCATTTCTCACTTATTTATGGATTGTCAGTGGGGTGGTTGCTGCTGTGCAGTTGGACGACTAAATCATTGCCTAAAATATCGGTCACGCGAACACGGTCGCCGACTTGAAGTGCATCTTGGGTACGGCAATGCCATTCGTCTGAACCTAAAACAGGCATCGGGAAGCGAACTTTAACGCTGCCATGATTGAGCTGGGTTTGAATCACCATACCCACTTGGCCAATCGTCGCTTCACGGGACAGACCTGCTTTGGTTTTATCGATGGATAAAGGCTTAATAAATTTGAACCACAAAAATGTGCAGAGCACGGCAAAAATAATCCAAACCACAATTTGGACATTAAAGTTCATGGATGGAAAGATCCAATATAAGATCCCAACCAAAATTGCAGAAACGCCAAACCAGAGCGCAGCAAAAGACGGCAAAATTAGTTCAAAAAGCATCAAAGCGACGCCCAATACAAACCAGTGCCAAGGTTCTAAAATAAATTCCATACATCTACTCTTATATAAGGGTGAATTGATATAGATGAACCAGTATCTATATCAATGTAGCAGATGTATAACTCAATGAATATAAAAAAAATCGTTGAATTATATTTTCGCTTTTGGTGCAGGTTTAAAGGCCGCAGGGGACTGTTTAAAGTTGTCGATCGCCTTAATAATGCTATTCACTTTAAGCTGTGCCGCTTTTTCACCTTCTAAAATCGTCGCATTGCTCGACTTCAAATCGAGTGTGCCAATATGTCCCACTTTCGGTTGAATCACGAAATTGGCATTTTTCAGTTCTTCATTAATACTTTGTTGTCCCATGATGTTAATGGTTTGATCGAGTAAACCAAACATGCTTACGGCTTTGCTACCGTCAGGACGCGCAGAAATATCAACCGCAATCACAATATCTGCACCCATATCACGTGCGGTTTTCACCGGAATCGGGCTGACTAAGCCACCATCGACATATTTCACCCCTGCAATGGTCGCAGGTACAAATACATTCGGAATACTGCACGATGCACGTACCGCTTGGCCTGCATTACCACGATTAAATTCAGTTTTACTGCCATTATCCAAACGGGTGGCTACAGCAGCAAAGCGTTTTGGAAATTGTTCAATCGATTTATTGCCGACGTTTTTATTAACAAAGTCTTGCAGTTTTTGCCCTTGAATAATGCCTTGGCTATTTAAGGTTAAGTCACGAATATCGGACTCTTTAAAGTTCAGGGCCAATTGCTGCATTTGATAAGGTGTTTTACCGCTGGCGTACAAGCTACCGACAAAACTACCCGCACTGGTCCCAGTCACAATTTTAGGTTTAATACCGTGCGATTCGAGCACTTTAAGCACACCAATATGAGCAAAACCTTTGGCACCGCCACCACCGAGCGCAATCGCGATCACCGGTTCACGTGCTTTGGCAGGTGTAGGTGTCGTGGTTGCAGGCGTTTTGGTTGCGGAATCACAGCCAGCGAGTGCCAATACGAAGAGGCTAGGAATCAGGTAATGCAAAAGTTTCATGGGTGAAATCTGATGGTTAAATATACAAAGTGCACATCACATCAAAAAAATAGCCATTTGACTAGGGCTTTTTCCAGTGCTTTTGTAACGGCAAGGCCAACCATTCGGGATTTTTCGGGGAAAATTTCCCGTCATATATCTTCAAAATTTTTTCGAGATCAGTTTCAAAATCTCCACTGGGTTCAAAAACACCCAAGCAATGAATGGTTTTCTTTGCATAATCAAAGCTAAACATCACAATAGGTATCTGTGCTTCATAGGCAATATAGTAAAAACCACTGCGGATTTTATCGGCTTTTTTTCGTGTTCCCTCAGGTGCCATTACAATCCAAATTTGATCTGTCGCTTGGACAATCTCAGCAATTTCACGTGTCAGTCCATGTGGATTTTCACGCTGTACTGGGATCACGCCGACCCAATCCAAAAGTGGTTTTAAGGGAGTATCAAAAAGGGTGTTTTTACCAAAAATGGTTATTTTTATCCCGATCCCAAGCAAGGCGAGAAAACCATGCCATGCATCTATATTAGAAGTATGCGGAGAAATGATCGCTACAGCTTTGGCAAGGTTGGGAAATTCGCCGTCAAATTTCCATCCTTGTGCCAAAAAAAGTTTTTTAAAAATAGCGCGGCTCAGGATGGAGCCTCGTGATGGAACTTGATCGGGCAAAACTGGAAATAATTGAGTCTTTTGATTCATTGCATATTCTTATATAAGTGAAATCCATTTTCGACGTGATGCATTTTAAAAAATACGGCATCAGCATTGACCTTTATCTTAGGTCGATGATTTTTTTAGATCATTGGCAAAATAGCCGTATTTTGACTACTCTAAATGTAACTTCAGCGCATTCAACATTTAGGAACTTATGATCCAGCTTCGTCAGCTCTATCTTTTACTGTTTTCCTTATATTGGGCGCAAGGGTTACCTGTCGGTTTTATGACGCATGCTTTACCAGTGATTTTAAGAGCGCAAGGTGTGTCTTTGGCGCATATTGGTGGCTTTGGATTACTCATGCTGCCATGGTCGATCAAAGTTTTTTGGGCACCGTGGATTGATCGACATGGTTCAAGGTCCAAAGGGCACTATCGGAGTTGGATTATTCCAATGCAGTTGTTGTCCGTGGTGGTCTTGGTCTTCCTATCATTTTTGCCGATCCAAAGCTTGAATGAACCAATGTATTTGCTGCTGTTTTTTGTGGCTTTACTCAGTATGAATTTGGTCGGTGCAACTCAAGATGTTGCAACGGATGGATTGGCTGTCAATATTTTAAAAACTGACCAACAGCACTGGGGCAATACCTTTCAGGTGATTGGTTCAAGACTCGGCTTTATTGTCGGTGGTGGCGCTGTACTTTGGGCCTTGGATTGGTTGGATTGGCAAGCCACCTTTCTGTTTTTAGCGGCATTGGTGTTCATCAATACGATTCCTATTTTTCTGTATCGAGAACCTTCAAAGCCACCAATCAACATAAAATCTAGTCCAGAGAATGATAACAACCATAAACATACTTCAGGCTTGTTCTACGCCATTCGCCAGTATCTGACTTATTTTACTCAAACTAAAACTCTCACACTGTGGCTGATGATCTTATTGAGTTTTAAGCTTGCAGATGGTCTAGCAGGTCCTTTACTTAAGCCACTGATGGTCGATTTAGGATTGAGTTTTAGTCAAATTGGTCTGTATGTCACCATGCTAGGTGCAGTGGCTGCTTTAATTGGGGCAGGGCTTGCTGGTCTTAGCTTGAAGTATATTTCTCGGGCACAGGCCTTGGTTTTCTATTCAGTATTGAAAATATTCAGCTTATTAGCCTATGCATGGTTGGCTTTGCAGTTCGAGGCAAAATGGCCCGTCCATGAATGGGTGATCTATGGCATTAATGCTGCCGAAGACATGATTTCAGCCATGCTGCTTGTGATCATGCTGACTTTGGTGATGCAATATAGTCGTAAAGCATTTGCAGCAACGGACTTTACATTTCAGGTTGCCATTATGGCTACGGTGAGTGGGGGGCTGTATAGCATCAGTGGCATAGTGGCCGATCAGTTGGGTTATAGCACTTATTTATTTTGGATCACAGGTTTGGCTGCATTGAGCTTAGTCCCGATTCTATTTTGGGGAAAAGCATCAAAAAATGACCAAAATCACTTCTAAATCATGATTTTGGTTGTTTTTTATCAGCTAAAGCACTAAAAGAGCAATGCAAATATTATTTTAATAATTTTGTAATATGTTTCGCGTGTGTAATATCTGTTACAAAATAATTTAAGGAAAATTTTTGATGAAAACTAAGTTAGCAGCGGCTATCGCATTGAGCCTTTTGGCTGGGTCAACCTTTGCAGCACCAACCTTCTACGGTGAAATTGATGCGTCAGTTGATTATTTACCTGAAGATAATAAAACGGGTGTTTCAGATAAAGATGTCGTTGAAATCAGTTCAAACAGTTCTTTCTTGGGTTTAAAGGGCGATGAAAAACTGACTGACCGTTTAAGCGCAGTTTATGCAATTGAATGGGCATTTAACTCAGACGGCGAAGGCGACGACTGGTCTAAGCGTAACCGCTTCGTTGGTTTGAAAGATGCGAAACTTGGTACATTGAAAGTCGGTGCACACGATACACCATTAAAACAATTGTCTAGTCCAGTTGATACATTCAATAACTACGTGGGTAACCGTGCTGATGTTACAGGCATCATGACGGGTGAAAACCGTGTAGATAACGTTGTTGTCTATGAATCACCAGCTTTTAAAATTGCTGAAGGTGCAATTAAAGTTAATGCATTGCTTGCAACAGGTGAGTCTTCAGGAATCAAGAGTGATAAAGGTGTAGTAAAAACTGCAGGTCGTGGTCTTGGCGATGCTTGGTCGGCGTCTGTTGTCTATGACAGCCCTGTTGTTGTTGCAGGTTTAGCCTATGACAAAGCCATTCCATCGAACTTTGGTGGTGTAGGGATCTTAAATGCAAGTGCGCCTGAGGTGCATCCTGCATTAGATAAAGATGGAAAAGTAACTTCAGTATTTGCTGCAGCAAATACTGTTCGTGCGATCGGTCGTGTAAATCTTGAGGGTGGTTTGGCACTCAAAGCACTGTATCAAACATCAGAGGTTGAGGCTGCTAAAGGTAATGATGTTGCAGCAGCAAATATTGATGATGCTCAAGGTTGGTTAGTCGGTGCAGAATACAATCTACCATCTGCAAAAGCGTGGACAGTCAAAGCACAATATAGTCAAAATACCACGACCTATAAAGTGGGTGAGGATTATGAAGCTCAGCAATTCATTGCAGGTGCAGATTATGCATTTAGCAAACAAGTGAAAGCTTATGGTTATGCAGGTTACTTAGCACTTGAAAAAGGTTCGAATGAAAGCGAACAACCTGTTCTAGGTACAGGTCTAGAATTTAAATTCTAAGACCTTGATTTAAGTTGTTCAAAAGGCGATGTTTTACATCGCCTTTTTTGATTTTTCTTGCTTGGTTTTGATCAGTTTTAAGTGATTTTTAAGTTTGAATTTTTAGATTAGGGCATCAAAGATCAATAATTGATGCCAATATGCTTCAGGTCATAGCTAAAATACAGCAAAAAATTCCAAGACTTAGTTTAAGTCAATTTAACCTCGTGCTTGCCTTATGGCTTGGGGTGGTTTTGAACCTCGCGTTTTATCAGCAAATCCAGCAGCTCACACCTTATACGGGGCTGAAGGCCGGACTATTTTTAGCGGCAACCGTACTGGTGGTAGTGGCACTTTATAATGTGCTGATGCAACTCCTGCAATGGCGATGGAACTCAAAACTTTTGGCGAGTGTTTTGCTTATCATTGGTGGCTTGAGTGCTTATTTCGTCAATAGTTTAGGCGTGACCATTACATCTGACCAAGTGCAGAACATGATGCAAACAGATGTAAAGGAAGTGCAGGATTTAATCTCGCCACAATTTTTTATCTGGGTCTTTGGACTGGTTATTTTGCCAGTGCTATTGATCTGGCTTTTGCCACTGCATAAAGAAGTCCTAAGCACGGTCGTAGCCAAAAAGGGGCTACATATAGTGCTATCGCTCATCCTTTTGGGTGCTTTGCTGTTTGTTTATTTTGTCGATTATGCAGCGATCTTTCGTGAGCATCGTGACTTAAAAGGCATGCTCTCACCACAAAACAGTATCGCTTCGACATTTTCCTATTATCACAAAAAAGCACCGAAACAGAATTTGCCATTGCTGAGCTATGGTGAAGATGCACATATGGTTGAAAACCTAAGCGCCAATAGCTTACCAAAATTGATGGTTTTAGTGGTTGGTGAAACTGCGCGCGCGGAAAGTTTTTCACTGAATGGTTATGCTAAAAATACCAATCCTGAACTCAGTCAGCAAAATATTATCAATTTTAGCCAAGTCAGTTCATGTGGCACGGCAACCGCTGTGTCTGTTCCTTGTATGTTCTCGGGTATGCCGAGAACCGAATATGACGAACAGCTTGCAAGTCATCGCGAAGGTTTACTCGATATAGCACAGCGTGCAGGTTATAAGGTGACGTGGCTAGATAATAATTCAGGCTGTAAGGGCACATGCACACGTGTTGAAAAATATGAATTTCCTGAAGCACTGAAGAAAAAGTGGTGTGATGCCGATGGCGAATGTCATGATGAAATCTTAGTGGATGGTTTGAAGGCATATTTGGCTTCGATCCCCAAAGCAGATCCAACTCCTCGTTTAATTGTGTTACACCAAATGGGCAGTCATGGCCCTGCTTATTTCAAACGAAGTACCGCAGCATTTCAAAAATTTAAGCCAACCTGTAATAGCAATGCTATACAGGGATGTAGCTCGACAGAATTAATAAATAGTTATGACAACAGTATTATCTATACCGACCATGTGCTGAGTGAATTGATTAACACCTTAAAAGTGACTAACAACTATCAAACAGGACTGTGGTATTTGTCCGATCATGGCGAGTCGACAGGTGAGCATGGCTTGTATTTACACGGTTCTCCATACGCAATTGCACCGTCACAGCAAACTCATGTGCCGATGTTGATGTGGTTTTCACCGGCTTGGCAAAAAAATAATTCAGCGCAATATACTTGTTTAATGGCACAAAAAAGCCAAAAATTAAGTCAGGATAATCTATTTCCATCGCTATTAAGTTTGCTCGATGTGCAGACTCAGGTGATTGATGAAAAAAACAATATGTTGCAACAATGTACTTCAGTACAGCGCAGGACTTAAGCCATGCACAAAATACTTATTATTGAAGATGATTTCATGATTGCCGAATCGACTAAAACTTTGTTGAACTATCAACAGTTTGAAGTCGAGTGGGTGAATAATGGTATCGATGGCTTAAAGCTCATAATGCAAGGGGGGATTGATATCGTCTTGCTGGATCTGGGTTTGCCGATGATGGATGGTATGCAAGTCCTGAAACAAATTCGTCAAATGCAGCCTAAATTGCCAGTGTTAATCATCTCGGCACGTGATCAATTACAAAATCGTGTAGATGGTTTAAACCATGGGGCAGATGACTATCTGATCAAGCCTTATGAGTTTGATGAATTACTTGCACGGATTCATGCACTCCTTCGACGCACAGGGCTGAGTTCAGTCGAAGCACCACAGAAAATTTTAAAACATGGTGAATTGATTTTAGATATTGAGCAGCATCTTGCACGCTATAAGGGTCAATATGTCGATTTATCTAACCGTGAATGGGCCATATTGATACCACTGGTGACGCATCCGAATAAGATTTTTTCGAAAGCTAATTTAGAAGATAAGCTTTATGATTTTGATAGTGATATCAGCAGTAATACTATTGAAGTGTATGTGCATCATCTCAGAACAAAATTAGACAAAGATTTTATTCGCACCATTCGTGGTTTAGGTTATCGACTCGGTTAAGGCAAAGGAATTATCGACCATGCAGCAGCCTTATTCTCTGAAAAAGAGACTAATTATTTATGTGTCTGTTTTCAGTATGCTTTTGGGCTGTCTTTTGGTGTTTTCAGCTTATCGAATTGCACTTGAAGAAATTAATGAAATTTTAGATGCGCAAATGCAAAATTTGGCGGAACGTGTTGCAGAGCATGATCCGCAGCCCATTCGCAGCGAATTTGATCAACATAAGCATTATCATGAAGAAGATTTATTTGTCGATGTATGGACCTATCAATCCAATGCGCATCAAACCCATCAATTAAAATTATTGGTCGCGCCTCAGCCCAAAGCCGGTTTTTATACCCACAGTACCCAACAGGATGAGTGGCATACCTATATTTTGCCACTCGCAGATCGGCAAATTCAGGTCAGTCAGCAAGAATCGGTTCGACAGCATCTTGCAGCAGAATTGGCCAGTAGCATGTTTATTCCCTATTTGGTTTTTATACCTTTTGCATTAATCGCTTTGGGATGGTTGATTCAACGCAGTTTAAATCCACTGGAAAAATTTAAAAAAGAACTGGCAAAACGGGATGCCTTTGAACTTTCTCCAATCTCTCAAATGCCTTATCCAGAGGAAATTGCGCCGACCATTATTGAAATGAACCAGTTGTTTGAACGAATTTCGTTGTCGCAGCAGGAACAGCGCCAGTTTATTGCTGACGCAGCGCATGAGTTACGGACCCCGATTACCGCACTGAATTTGCAAATGCAGATTTTGCTACAAAAATTTCCACAAGATGACGCTCTACAAAATTTGAGTAAAGGTTTAATTCGTATTCAGCATTTGGTGAGTCAATTATTGAGTTTGGCAAAACAAGATGCCTCGGTCTTTGAACTTGAGCGCAAACAACATTTTGATCTTAAGCAAGTTGCAACCAATTGCGTGGAGCAACTGGTACATTTGGCGATGCATAAAGATATTGACCTTGGCATGGAGCAACAACAAAGCATTTCCTTATATAGTCTTGAGCCAACCGTACATTCAATCATTTTTAATTTGATTGATAATGCGATCAAATATACCCCTGCACAGGGCGTGATAAATGTCTCTGTCTTTGAACATGCGGGGCAGGCGGTTATACAGGTTGAAGATAGTGGGCCTGGCATCGACCCAGCTTTATATGAGCAAATTCGAAAACGCTTTTATCGAATTTATAATCATGAAGAAATTGGAAGTGGTTTAGGCTTGGCGATCGTGGATAAGGCCGCTGCGCATATTGGTGCACGTTTAGATTTCGCGAAAAGTGAAACGCTGGGTGGGTTGAAAGTAACGATTCAGATTCCGCTAAGACCTTTAAACTCCTAATTATTTTAATTTACTCCTTGCGAATAAAGCCTATATCCATTCAAAGTGTTTATAGGCAGTTTTGATTTTTTCTGTGGGTAGATAACGACAGCCAAATGTATAAATGACTGTGTTAAAGGCCCAAATAAACCATGCTGTCCATAGATTATGACTCAGAAAATGCGCACCCCGCATCATTTGCGCCCAGCCAAAAGCAAAGCCTAAAATCAGCCCAGCAGATAAAAAGAAGTAAGCACCGGCAGGTCGATGTATTCGATAAACAAAATATCCAGTGATTAGGGCAAAACCAGTTGCAGCATGACCACCGGGAAAACAGTGTCCTTGGCGTGCTGAAAAATCCCAAGAAAAGCCATGGGCTGTAGCGACTGTCATATTCCAAGGGCAGGCATGTGCAGATTGTGATTTGAGCAACCCAATGATTGCCGTGCTGAGTAGAGCCACTACGATAAAATAACCGAATTCAAACTTACGTGCTTTCAGATGCGGATATTTAAAACTGCATATCCATGCTGCGATATAGAGAACATAAACGCCTATAACGATATTCTTGATATAGCGATGGTTCAGCACAGCAAGTGCCCAATCATTACGATGAGGAAAACCACCATGTAGGTCGACCCAAGGCTGAATAAAAGCTTGGTCGAGCGAACCACCGACGGGGAAAACATAAAGGAGGCCAACCAAACTGAGTGTGAGCAGCAGCGCTTGTCGTAATAAAAAGGAACGGTTCGAGAGCATAAGTCGTGTGATGTGCTGAAATTATTTTGTTTGAATGCTGCTATTTGAAACCACGAAGCTTAAATCAGACTTAATCGGCTATGTGAACTGTATCGATATCGATAGCGAAGAAGGTGCATAAAGCAGAACAGGCATTGTGTTAAAGTTTTTGAAAACTCAGTAATAAAGATTTATGAGCATACGTGCAGTCCTTTTTGATTTAGATAATACTTTGACTCATCGAGATCACAGCGTTCAGGCCTATACGCAGTATTTAGCCGAGTCTTATCAGTCGACGCTGGCGGAGGTAGACCTTGTACAAATTAAACGTATTATTAATCGTATAGATAATGGGGGATATCCGAAAAAAGAACTCCTTACACATCCGAGTATTGGGGCATCTGTCGCTTATGCTCTACAAACGGAGCTGAGCTGGATACATCAACCCGATTTTGATGAGCTGACACAATTTTGGTTTCAGCACTTTGGTCAGTTTGCCGTGGCGATGCCAGAAGCATTGAGCTTGCTGCAGCAACTAAAACAGCAGCAGTATAAACTGGCGGTGGTGTCGAATGGTGGACATGCCACACGCCTGAATATTTTGAATGGACTAGGTTTTGCATCGTATTTTGATCAGATCATCAGCTCGGAAAGTGCAGGCATCAGTAAGCCCAAAGTTGAAATATTTCAGTACAGTTGTCGTGAGTTGGGCGTGACGGAAACCGAGTGTTTATTTATTGGTGATCATCCTGTCAATGATATTTATGGTGCGAGCCAAGCAGGGATGTCTGCTGTATTGCTTGAAGGCTTTCATACTTTAAGTGCTGAACAACAGCACAGCATTCCGAATAAAATTCAGCATTTGGATCAGGTCTTAGATTTTCTAAAATAAGGTGATTTAAACTCAAGCTTTAAGCGAAGTTTAGGGTAAAAAAAGCGGCATAAATGCCGCTTTAGATTGTGTTGTTTAGAACATGTTTTCTTCAGAGTTTGCCGAAATACGGTGAATACTTAAGTCTGCACCACGGAATTCTTCTTCTTGATCTAGGCGAATACCCATCGTTACTTTGAGTAGACCATAAACGATGAAACCACCTGCTAATGCAATCACGATTGCGAGTAGCGTACCGATACATTGAGAGATCATTGAAATACCACCTAAGCCACCTAACCATTTTTGCCCAAATAAGCCTACAGCTAGGCCACCAAAAGCTCCACAGACACCATGTAGTGGCCAAACGCCGAGTACATCATCGACTTTGAGTTTGTTCTGCGTGTAAGTGAATAATTTTACAAAAATAACTCCAGCAATTGCTCCAATGATTAATGCGCCTACAGGGTGAACCACGTCAGAACCTGCACAAATAGCGACTAAACCTGCTAATGGGCCGTTGTGAAGAAAGCCCGGGTCATTTTTACCCATGAAGTTTGCCGCCAATGTGCCACCGACCATCGCCATGAGAGAGTTAATCGCGACTAATCCTGAAATCGCATCAAGGCGTTGAGCACTCATTACGTTGAAGCCAAACCAACCGACAATGAGAATCCAAGAACCGAGTGCCAAAAAAGGAATACTTGAAGGTGGATGCGCACTGATACGGCCATCTTTTTTGTAACGACCATGACGCGCACCGAGTAAAAGTACTGCAGCTAAAGCGATCCAACCGCCCATGGCATGTACCACGACCGAACCTGCAAAGTCATGAAAGGCTGCGCCAAATGTGCGTTCTAACCATGCTTGTAGCCCAAAATTACCATTCCACGCCATGCCTTCAAAAAATGGATAGACCAAAGCGACCAATAATAATGTGGCAATCGCTTGAGTCCGCATTTTTGCACGTTCAGCAATACCACCCGAAATAATTGCTGGAATGGCTGCGGCAAAAGTCAGCAGGAAGAAACAACGCATTAAGTTGTAGCCGTGATCGGCTGCTAAAGTGTCCCCAATATGGAAAAAGTGCTGACCATAAGAGATGTAATAACCCACAAAAAAGTATGCAATTGCGGAAATAGAAAAGTCAGTCAAAATTTTACTCAGCGCATTGACCTGATTTTTATGTCGTACTGTACCTAATTCTAAAAATGCAAAGCCAGCATGCATGGCAAGAACCAAGACTGCACCAAGAAGGAGAAAGAGGAGATCTATATTTTGCATAAGGTGTTCCAGTTTAGTGCGCTAGTTCACGAAAAGAAGTTCAGTATATCGAGCGGAATAATTTCGAAAAGAGGAGTGAGAGAGGGAAATTTTGATTAATAAAACTAAAAAATGTAGAAGACTCGATATAAAGCAAAGGCTTGCAAGAGTGTAATAATAATGCACCAAAGTGGTGCAATTGTGTTTTGCAATGAGAAAATTAAATGAATGATTATTAAGTGAAAAACTATGTTTTTTGAATCTGTTTAAAAAATGAAAAACAAATAGCGCCATTTCTGAGTTAATTCAGGGCAGCCCATTATTTTGTATTTTTATCTGAATGATAGATGTTAGTGCGAGAATGAAACTGAAAATTGACGAATGATACATTATTGGTAGTCTGTCTGAGCATCTTGGGGTCATTAAAACTTGAAATCTGTATGTCTTGCCTGAACTGAATTAATGCACAGATATTAACCAATGAAATCTCTGCTGCTGCACTTTTAGATGGCGAAAAACATTCAAGGGGTGAATCTGTGGTGATGGTCGTTGGATCTAACTGTATTTGATGACGTGTTTAATTGAAGCGGCACAGGAGTTTTAAGTTTAAGCGTTGAATGCTTAAGCTAAACGCTGTGTATTAATCGCTTCAGCCCAGTCACAACATCCGCAGCGCGGGCAGGTATCCTGAGCACCGTGAATGTACATGGTTTTGCCACAGTGCGTACAGGCATACAGCTGATGCATTTTGATATCTCGAACCGCTTTGTAGGGTTTCGGAAATAGTGGCAGTCCATAACGTACCTGCTCAGGTGGATAAAACAAAATACTAAATTTGCCATCACTTTCTAATAGACCGACGCGGACTTGCCCTAAATGTTCAACATTTTGCTGGCGCATTTCAGATAAAAATTCATCATGCGACATTTTTCCTTGTTTGATTTTCTCTAAGACCAATTCACCATCTTCAACAATGTATAAGGCCTTACCCTCAATTAAATCTTCAAAGGGTTGGTATTTCATCATTAGCCAAGTGATTACTCGGTATAAACCAATCACCACCGTCATCACAATGAGCGCTTGTAAGAGGGGGAGTTCCTCATCAAACATCGGATCGCCAGCAATTGAGCCTAAAGCGAGTAAGATCGCGACCTCAAAAATAGACAACTGACGAACGCCACGTTTCCCTGTAAGGCGTAAGAATACGATGATTAAAACGAACATAGTGACGCTACGCAAAATCACTTCGGCAGCAAAAGTCCATCTAGTGTCATGGATGAATATTTGATTTAAATCCATGTCTCATCCTTTTTAATCGTTATGTGTTTTAACTTAGCAAAGCGCTGGGCGGTAAAGCAGCTCAATTGTGTTAATTTTTAAGCATTATTTGAAAATGGATTTCATGCTAACGGTATTGTATGCATGAGATATTTGATGAAAAAAGTGCTTTAAAATAGTCATAAAAAAGCACCGACGAATCGATGCTTTTGATGTGGGTTGGCAATTTTTTAAAACGTTCAGTTATTTAATATGTTCAGCAATATCCGTAAAGATCACGCCTAAACCATGTGCGCCTGCATCTGGATAGCCAAGACTACGGTCGCCTACAGTTCCCGCACGTCCCATACGCGCCACGATCTCTTTGGTATTTTCAGCGCCTTGAACTGCCGCTTTTGCACCTAATGTAAAATTTTCTTTAAATGATTTATCGGTATGGGCAGACCATGAATCTGCACATGGTACTAAAGCATCAATCAGGGTTTTATCGCCCACCACTGCGCCACGTCCAAATGAACGTTCACCTGTAGTTTGAATGCCTTTGACTGCTGCTTGCAGCATCTCTGCGAAATCAGCGACAGTTAAAACTGATTTGCCTTGAATTGATTTCGCTGCCGCACGGAATGCTGAACCCCAGATTGGGCCAGACGCACCGCCACAGTGTTCCATAATGATCATTGAGCAGTTCAGCATGAATTCATCCATCTGCTGCGCTTGAATTAGACTTTGCCATTCACGTTTTAATTGCTTGAAGCCTTTCGCCACGCTCATACCGAAGTCGCCGTCACCTGCATGCGCGTCTAGTTCACAGAATGGCACTTCATTTCTAATGATGCAGGCAGACATCACATCCACTATATAGCGCATGTTTTCGATGGTGAATTGTTCATTGCTAATCACCGCATGTTCAGGCTGTGTTTCAACTTGGGTGTTCACCACAGCTTCGGTAGCAGCATTTTTAGTTGCAAAAGTTAAAGGCTGTGCTGCTGAACCATCCATTTTAAATGCAGGGGTGTTGGCTGCTGCATCGAGGTAAGTTTTCAATTCATCATCGACAGCAAGCAAGGACACAGATGCACCATTCATGTCGATACTGGTCATATAGTTGCCGACAAATGTGCGGTAAATTTTGATACCTTTACGTGCAAGGTGTTCGCATACATCATGGTTAAAGACATACAACTCTTGCAGCGGTGTGCTACCAAAGCCATTGACCAAGACTGCAACTTCTTTCATGTCTGGGCGGTCAAGGAACAGGTCATCCACGATGCGCTGTGCCATTTTTTTGGATGGCAAGATTTTTTCACGACGGATGCCGGGTTCACCGTGAATGCCGACGCCATATTCCATTTCGTCATCAGCCAAAGTAAACGTTGGCGTGCCTTTGGCTGGAACAGTACATGAGCTATAAGCAAAACCAAGGCTAATGACGTTGTCCGCAGCTTTTTGAGCAATCGCTTTTACGTCTGCAAGTTCTAAGCCTTTTGATGCTGCTGCGCCTGCAATCTTATGTACAAATACTGTGCCTGCAACACCACGACGACCGACTGTATATAGGCTGTCTTTAACCGCAATGTCATCTGCCACTTTTACATAGTCAACTTTAATGCCGTCTTCAGTTGCAAGGGCTGCGCCATTCTGGAAATTCATCATATCGCCAGAATAGTTTTTGATGATCATCAACACGCCTTTGTCGGTTGCGACGTGTTGTAAGGCTTTATAGACCTGAATTTGCGATGGAGATGCAAACACGTCCCCACATACGGCAGCGTCTAACATGCCTGTACCGACAAAACCTGCATGGGCAGGTTCGTGACCGCTACCACCACCACTGATAAGTGCCACGTTATTGTGCTTTTCTTTGCGTGTAATGATTTTGTGCGACTCGTTAAATGCGAGTTCTGGATGGGCAAGAACAAAGCCTTTGCACATTTCAATTACGATGTTTTCTGCACCGTTCATGAGTTTTTTCATGGATGTACCAATCTGTATTTATAGGGGAGAGTTCTAAGTTTTAATTATTCAGGAATTTGAAGTTTTTTGCTGATTAAATAATGTAAAAACGGATGGTTTGGAAAGTATAGATTGAGCTTTTGAAACTTTACCTCTCCCTAACCCTTACTTTCATTTTGTTTTAAATCAAAGCTTAAAGGTTATTATAGGGGTAATATCCATTAATAAATTCATAAAGTTTTTAATTCACAATGAAAGCTCCCTCTCACTCTGGGATGAGACGCATTGCTTAGCAAGGGGGAGGAGGAATGGGTAGGTGCTAGGACGGATTGATGAGTGGTCTTTTAGCGTTTTTTGAAATTTCCTATAAAGGAATCCCAATACATCTGATTTAGTGAGATTCTCATTTTTTAAGACATGTCTATTATTTTACTAGGATAGATTATTTTTTAATTAAGTTTTTGTTGAAATGGATATCAGTCAAAAAATAATAACCAAATCTATCTGAATAATTTTCTGCATAGGTTAAACAAACTGATTGTGGTGGATTTTCCAAATATTCAAAATGGCTTCCAGTCATAGAAATTTGATCTGATTCAGGGAAACTAAGATTTTTACCATCTAACATTGTGAAATGGAAAATAATTTGTTGCCATGAGTTGCGATGACTTCCTCGCAGAATTGTTGAATGACCTGTATATGTGCCGCATTTTTTGACTTTATGTTTTGATTGCATGGCATCATTAATTTTTTGCGTACGAAAATGATCAATAATAAGTGATCCCATGTGTGCAAAGCATGACATAAAAATGATAATCCAGATTAGTGAATGTGTGTATTTCCATACAAAAACGGATCCTATTAAACACACAATACCAAAGCTTATTTCCATAATCATTTCGAGCCACCAACTATTCACAAAATTAAAAAAAGTTCATTTTATTTTTAAAGGCTAAAGGTAGGGGGCTATTATTCTAACTGATTTAATTGCTTGATTCTCTGGTCAATACGATCGGCATTGCATGATAGATTGATTAACTTAGATCCTGCACCTTGTACACTGCTAGATAGATAAGATACGAGTTCATCACAATGACTATTTTTATATAACAACCAATTCTTTTGAGAGGTTTCTAAAATTTTCTGACCTTCCTCATCCATAGTGTTATAAAGCTTTTGATAAGTTTGGTTGAGCTTGGTTTTATTAGATTTTAATTCTTTTTCATAACAGGCAATTTCATCATAAACATTACTTATCTTACATTCTGCAAAAGCAAAAGATGAAATAAAAGGTAAAACTAAAAGTAAGAATATTTTTTCATTTTATAAAATTCGTTTATGTGTTTTTAAGATTTTTGATTATAAATAAAAAACCCCCTCACACGAGGGGATTTTTTCAAACTAATTATTGAACTGAATCATCCAAATTTGGCGCTAACCAACGTTTCGCTTCATCCAGTGTCCAACCTTTACGCTGCGCATAATCTTCAAGCTGGTCGCCTGCGATTTTACCCACGTTAAAGTACTGGCTTTCAGGGTTTGCATAGTAGAAACCGCTGACAGATGAAGGCGGCCACATTGCAAAACTAGAAGTCAATTGCGTACCAATCTTGTCGGTAGAACCTAACCAGTCAAACAATGGCGCTTTTTCAGAATGCTCAGGACAAGCAGGGTAGCCCGGTGCAGGACGGATGCCTATATACTTCTCTTTAATCAATTCTTCATTGCTTAAGGTTTCAGACGCTTGGTTACCCCAGAACTCTTTACGGATGCGCTCATGCAAATGCTCCGCAAACGCTTCCGCAAAACGGTCACCTAAAGATTGCGCAAGAATTGCAGAGTAGTCATCGCCTTTAGCTTTGTACTCATTGGCCATTTCTTCTGCACCAAAGATCGATACAGTGAAACCGCCCAAGTAGTCTTCTGCGACACCTTTAGGCGCAATAAAGTCCGCTAATGACAAGTTTGGTTTACCTGTCACTTTATCAGACTGTTGACGAATGTGATGGAAGGTATGCGTAACCGATTGACCATCTTCGCTATACACTTCAACCGAATCCGCTGCAGAACGGTTAGCAGGGTAAATACCAAACACAGCACGAGCATCAAAACGTTTGTTGTCGATGATGTCTTTTAGCATGGTCTGTGCTTGTTCATACAAGTCAGTTGCTGCTTCACCTACAACTTCATCCGTTAAGATAGCAGGGAATTTACCTGCCAAACTCCAAGAAATGAAGAACGGTGTCCAGTCAAAGTACTCAACTAATGTTTCCAATGGATAATTGGTCAGCGTTTGCGTACCAATAAAGTTTGGCTTCACAGGCGCATTGGCAGCAAAGTCAATTTTTAAGCCATTTTCAACAGATTCAGCATACGTCAGTTTCGCTGCTTTCGGCTGTTTGTTAGCAATACGCTCACGGACTTTTTCATATTCAGCACGGGTTTCTGCGACAAACTTCGGTTTCATTTCTTTAGAAAGAAGTGTCGTCGCAACACCCACAGCACGTGAAGCATCGGCAACATAAATCACAGCATCATTAGAATATTGCGGGTCAATTTTCACAGCAGTGTGCGCTTTAGAAGTTGTTGCACCGCCAATCATCAGCGGAACATTAAAGCCTTTGCGCTGCATTTCTTTCGCAACAAAAACCATTTCATCCAGTGACGGCGTAATCAGGCCAGATAGACCGATAATGTCGACTTTCTCATCAATGGCAGTTTGCAGAATCTTCTCGCAAGGCACCATCACGCCAAGGTCGATGATGTCATAGCCGTTACAGCCCAACACCACGCCCACGATATTTTTACCGATGTCATGCACATCGCCCTTAACAGTCGCCATCAGGACTTTACCCTTAGATTGGCCAGCTGTTTTTTCCGCTTCAATGAATGGGTTGAGCCAAGCTACGGCTTGCTTCATGACACGTGCAGATTTCACCACTTGCGGCAGGAACATTTTGCCTGAACCAAACAAGTCGCCCACGACGTTCATGCCGTCCATCAGCGGGCCTTCAATCACGTCTAGAGGACGAGCTGATTTTAAACGCGCTTCTTCGGTATCTTCATCAATGAACGTTGTGATGCCTTTCACCAAAGCATGTTCAAGACGTTTTTCAACTGGAAGTTCACGCCATTCCAAGTTTTCAACTTGTTTTTGTGCAGCGCCTTGACCACGGTATTTTTCAGCAACTTCAAGCAGCTTTTCTGTTGCTTCTTGATGGCTTTCACCTTGGTTTTGGTTCAAGATCACATCTTCAACCGCAGCTTTCAATTCCGCATCAATATCATCATAAATCGCCATTTGACCAGCGTTGACAATACCCATGGTCATGCCTTGCTTGATGGCATGGTACAAGAACACAGAGTGAATCGCTTCACGTACAGGTTCATTACCACGGAAGGAGAACGATACGTTAGACACACCGCCTGAAATCATCGCATGCGGCAAGTTTTGCTTAATCCAGCCAGTCGCTTCAATGAAGTCCACAGCATAGTTGTTGTGTTCTTCGATACCTGTTGCGACTGCAAATACGTTCGGGTCAAAAATGATGTCTTCAGCAGGGAAGCCCACTTCATTGACCAATACATCATAAGAACGCTTACAGATTTCTTTTTTACGTGCAGCAGTGTCGGCCTGACCATTTTCGTCAAAGGCCATCACAATCACGGCAGCGCCATACTGACGGCACAAACGCGCTTTATGTACAAACTCGTCATAACCTTCTTTGAGGGAGATCGAGTTTACAACCGCTTTACCCTGTACGCATTTTAAGCCCGCTTCAATGATGTCCCATTTCGATGAGTCAATCATGATCGGCACACGTGAAATTTCAGGCTCAGATGCTACAAGATTCAGGAAGTGCACCATTGCGCCTTCTGAATCCAGCATGCCTTCATCCATGTTGATGTCGATAATCTGAGCACCGGCTTCAACTTGCTGCTGTGCAACTTCTAAAGCTTCGGCAAAGTTTTCTTCACGGATTAAACGTAGGAATTTTTTAGAACCTGTCACGTTGGTACGTTCACCGACGTTTACAAACAGCGAATCTTCTGTAATGTTGAACGGCTCTAAACCGCTTAAACGACAAGCGGGTTTGGTTTCTGGCACTTGGCGCGGCGCAATGTCTTTTACGGCATTGGCAATAGCACGGATGTGATCCGGCGTTGTACCGCAGCAGCCGCCAGTGATGTTAATCAAGCCACTTTCTGCAAATTCTTTAATAAAGGCAGCGGTTTGTTCAGGGGTTTCATCATAACCGCCGAAGGCATTTGGTAAGCCAGCGTTCGGATGCGCCGAAACAAAAGTATCGGCAACGTCAGCAATGGTTTTTACATGCGGACGCATGGCATCTGCACCTAGGGCACAGTTAAAGCCAATCGACAATAAATCACCATGACGCACAGAGTTCCAGAACGCTTCAGCAGTTTGGCCAGTTAAAGTTCGGCCAGAGGCATCGGTAATCGTGCCTGAAATCATCAATGGCAATTCGTAGCCAATTTGGTTGAAGACTTCTTTCACTGCAAAAATGGCAGCTTTACAGTTTAAGGTATCGAATACAGTTTCAATGAGTAGAATATCCGCACCGCCTTCAATCAGGGCATGCGCAGCTTGAATATAGTTTTCTTTTAACTCATCAAAAGTAATGTTACGAAATGCTGGGTCATTTACATTTGGCGAGATCGAGCAAGTACGTGAAGTCGGCCCAAGCACACCTGCCACAAAACGCGGTTTTTCAGGCGTTGAATATTTTTCACAAGCGGCTTTGGCAATACGCGCTGCTTCACGGTTGATCTCTGATACCAAATCTTCCATGTGGTAGTCAGACATTGAAACTTTAGTGCCGTTAAAGCTGTTGGTTTCAATGATGTCTGCGCCAGCATCGAGATAGGCTTCATGAATGCCTTGAATGATTTGAGGCTGCGTCAACACCAATAGGTCATTATTGCCTTTGAGGTCAGATGCCCAATCTGCAAAACGCTCACCACGGTAGTCAGCTTCTTCGAGTTTATGACGCTGAATCATGGTGCCCATTGCACCGTCGATAATCAGAATCCGTTGAGCGAGCAGCTCTTTTAGGGTGGCAAGCGTGGACATAAATAACCCCAATCCGATGGAATATAAAATCGGCAAATATATTAACAGAATTCATTGCAGTTTTATTGATATTCAATCATCTTCACAGCGCGCAATTATTAGCTTGTTGAATTAATGAGCAATATTGCAACTTGATAATTTCATATTCCAATTTCATATAAATGTATGGAAAGCTTCATGAATTTGTCATATTGCTCAGGCAAGATTAAAAAACATCCATTAGGGCTATGCAAAATGACAAAAAAACATGACAGATGAAATATAAGTTGAAATATTGGGTTTCAAAGAAAATAAAGTTTAAATACGCAGATTAAATAACTGATTTACTTTATGAAAGTAGAGTAGGGAAGTCGGTTTTTAACACTTAAAAAAAACAAATAAAGCATGAAAAATTGCTTTATATGACACCGCTTTGTCATATAATTGTCATAATTAAATTGAACAATATGGGGATTTTAAAATCCTCTATTCCTGCCTGCATGAATTCTAAACAAACTCCCGTAGATTCAGCGCACACGTCGACTCCTCAAAAGTCCACGAATGTTCATGTGCCTACACCGAAATTCTTTATGCCGGTATTTTTAACGCTGATTATTTCAACGTTGATATATATTGGTTTTCAGGTGACTGCCGATTTAGCGCATGTTCCGCCTTTAAGTCTTTATTCAATGATTTTATTGGGCACAGCCTTATTCATCGCACTTGGCTTTGAATTTGTAAATGGTTTCCATGACACTGCAAACGCAGTGGCAACAGTGATTTATACCAACGCCTTGTCAGCACCAGTTGCGGTAATGTGGGCAGGTTTCTGTAACTTTCTGGGTGTAATGGTTGCCAGTGGTGCAGTCGCTTACGGCATTATTGCCTTATTACCTGTTGAATTGATTATGAATGTCGGTTCAGGTGCTGGCTTTGCCATGGTTTTCGCAATGCTGATCGCAGCGATTTTGTGGAATTTAGGGACTTGGTTTTTAGGCATCCCGGCGTCTAGTTCGCATACTTTGATTGGTTCTATTCTTGGCGTTGGCATCATGAACTACCTGTTAAATGCAGGCGGTGGTGCGAGCGGTGTAGATATGGAGCAGGTGCTTAAAGTCGGTAAGGCTTTATTGTTCTCGCCACTGATTGGTTTTGCATTTGCAGCCCTAGTTTTCTTGTTGGTGAAGCGTATTTTCCGCAAACAGCTTGAACTGTTTCAACCACCAGAAGGCAATAAGCCACCACCACCATTGATTCGTGCAATTTTGATCTTTACCTGTACAGGTGTAAGTTTTGCGCACGGTTCAAATGATGGTCAAAAAGGTATGGGTCTGATCATGCTGATTTTGATCGGATGTGTGCCATTGGCTTATTCATTGAATAAGAACTTAGATAATCAACATATTCAATCTTTCCATCAGTTATCTGCTCAAACTGCGACTGCGATCTACGCAGAGCATAAGGATATTCCTGATGCACAAGCGCGTGATGTACTCACCAAATACATTCAAACCAAAGAAGTCAGCCCAGAAGTTGTGCCAGCTTTAGCAAGTTTGACCGATCATTTAGGTGAGCGTGTTGCACAGTATGGCGACTTAAAAGATATTCCCGAACAAGAAGTATCTTCGATTCGTAATGACATGTACCTCAGTACCACTGCTTTTAAACGTCTAGATAAAGCTGAACAACTACCAGCAATGGCAGAAGCTGAACAAAAGACAGTGAAGGAATATCGTAGTCACTTAGATTCGTTCTTACAGTACATTCCAACATGGGTGAAAGTCGCTGTTGCATTGGCACTGGGTCTTGGAACCATGGTGGGTTGGAAACGTATTGTCGTGACTGTAGGTGAGCGTATTGGTAAAAACCACATGACCTATGGTCAGGGCATGTCTGCCGAGCTTGTTGCTATGTCAACGATTGCTGCTGCGGATGGTTTTGGTATGCCAGTATCGACTACACACGTACTTAACTCTGCGGTTGCAGGTACCATGGTCGCGAATAAATCGGGTCTGAACTTTGCAACAGTGAAAACCATTCTATCAGCTTGGGTCTTCACTTTACCTGCAACGATCTGTCTATCAGGCTGCTTGTACTGGTTATTCTTGAAAGTGTTCTAAGCAACTCAAATTCCAGACATAAAAAAACGCTGCTTCGGCAGCGTTTTTTTATGGCTGTATCTCAGACATCACCGATTTTAATGGGATGACTGAGAGCTGAATTAGAACAATCAAACTAGCGAGTTGAAGCTTTGCAAAGTTCAACACTTATTTGAACCAATGCAGTTACGCTTTTTTAAACAGTCCCAATACTTTTTTCACGGGCAATTTCTCTTCAGCAAAACCATACAGCGCTGCAAAAGGTAAGGCAGTACGCGCCAAATAAGCCACACGCCATAAGCCACCATGGTTGGCACCATGCATCATGAGTTCTAATGGGTGGTCTAGCGCCGTTTCAGGGTTAGCAACCGATTGAGGGTTTCTCAAGTCGTGAATCCATAAAGCCGCCATGAGTGCATTGGTGGTTTCAGGTTGAAAGGATTCCACATCAAATAAACTCGCACCATTAAATGCGGCTTTTAATAATGGGTTCTTCGTCACTGAGCGCGTCGTGGTGGATGGCGCAATATTGATACTAACCCGCTGACCATTTTGACGTGCGACAGTTGCGCGCCATTGTTGGATACGTTTTGCGAGTGCGTAGTTTGGACCTTGTTCCACCACCAAACAGTCAGCGATACCATAGGATTTTCCATTGTCTGCTGTGGTGGTTTGCTCATTATTTTGCTTAAAGAAATGCTGACCAGTGACTTTGGCAATGCTTTGCGTCAATAGCTTTTGTGCAGACGCACGGTTTTGGAATTTGGCTTGCGCTGCCGTAACGATCTCTTCTGGAACCGCATAGACATCGGTCGGAGTACACATAAACATCAAGCTGGTGTCGGCTTTTTGTTGACTGACATAAGCCATGATGCTGTCCATCGCCATTGCAACACGAACATGCTTTTCGCCATCTAAATAGGCAATTGCAGCCAGATCAAGTTGATGTTCACTTTGTGCAAGCCACTGTGCAATTTCAGGAATGTGTGTCAGTAAATTGGCGCCCAACTTGTGTTTTAGTTCTTGAATGGGCGTATCTTCATGCACAGCGTCGAGACTCGGTGCATATAAAGTGGCATTACCGGCCTGAACCGTGCTTAAGATTCGATCCCAAACACGTTCATTATTGAGGTCGATTGCCACAATATTGGCTTTCCATTTTGCTAACCATGTCAGTGGGCCAGCTTCGGAAGCAGCACCGAAAAGCACCATAGTCCGATCTGACAAATCGAACCATTCTGGGTGGGCAATGGCTTCGCGTAATGCGTCGGCATGACTCGCTTCAATGATGCCAGCATCTTGCCATTTTTGAATCTGAGCCAGTAAAGCCTCACCTTGCAGTTTTTGCCCATGATAGGGCACATACCACTCAGGCGCTGCATCACTTTCACCTTTTAATTTCACGGTATGCAGCGGATGCGCAGTTAAAGCCACGGCATCTTTGAGCGTATGCTTTTCTTGATCACGATAAAATTCAAAGACGTGATGCGCTTTATTTAAACCTTGTTCAGCAATGTTGATCGCGGCTTCAGATGATTGAATTCCTTGTTCAACCAAGGCTTTAAAATATTCAGGATATTTTTTACGCCAGTTTTTTTCTTGTTTCGCACGTACAGACGAGTGATGGTCAACTGCAGCTAAGGCTTCAGCGATAATTTCACGACCGGTTTTAGATGTACTCGGCTTTTGGTTGGAAGCCGAAATGGGAAATTGAAGACCTTCAGTTGAACTCGACATGCAAAATATCTCAGCTAATTTTGTCATTAATATACAGATGTATACATTATCTATGCCAAATTAAAAAATAGGGTGGCATAAAGTGCCAGATTTATATGATTTGTCATGTGCTTTTGTGAACTTTCGTAGAATATACAGCTTCAAATTTTATTGCCGGAATTGAAAAAGCCTTCGATTTGAAGGCTTAAAAGAAGAGGGCATTAAATCAATAACGGCAAATCAACAACGGCCTTTTTTTGCCTGTCCAGGCGGGCAAAAGTCACCATGGCGATCTGGGTAATTATAAGGATAGTGATTACGATCTGGGTCGACCACGATACTGCCTTCACGGGTGTGAACGGCACAAGCACTCAACACGCAGGTCAACAGCAAACTTGAGAACATCAGGACTATTTTCATTGGAATTTTCCTTTTTTTATTCTGTGTCATTTCAGTTTAAATCAGGGCAAGGATAGATAGCGTTTCAATCTGCTGTGAAATTGTATAGTTCGATATTTAAAGTGCGGTGTTGTAGATGTGGGAAATTGGCTAAAGAAAAAAATTAAAGGACATTTCGGTTTAACGAAGCACAATAAAAAAAGCCTAAACTGAAACGGTTTAGGCTGTCATTTTCAGGTTAAATCCAGCTGATTTTTTAGACTTAACGTTTAGAAAGGAACGTTTAATAACTGACTTAAGAAATGTGGAATGAGCTTCGGTTCAAGAATAATCGTCATGATTACACCATACGCTGCGCCCCAAAGGTGTGCGCTGTGGTTAATGTTGCTGTTGCCACGTTTACCTGACCAAATACTATAAGCCACATATAGCACGGCAAAAATAATCGCAGGAACAGGAATAAAGAATACAAAAATCAGTTTCCACGGTTCAAACAAGATATACGCAAAAAGTACCGCAGATACCGCCCCAGAAGCCCCTAAACTTGCCCAATGGGTATCATGCTTATGTTTTAAATAACTCGGAATAATCGCAGCGATCAAACCGCCCAAGTAAAACAGCACAAAGCCCATGTCGAAAAAATATTGGCGATAAAAACTTTCAATCACGCTACCAAAGAAAAATAAGGTAATCATGTTGAATAATAGGTGCGCACCATCTGCATGAATAAAGCCATGGCTAATAAATCGGTCATACTCGCCACGACTGAGGGCTGGCGGCCAAAATAACAAACGATTCATCACTTTCTGATTTGAAAATGCAATCAGTGAAATCACCACCGTAATCAGGATAATGGTCACGGTGTGGTTAAAGGGTAGACCCAACATATATGACTATTCTACTTGTTAAAATTTATGCTCAATAATGCCATTAAAACGGCTTAAAGCGTGAACTTTCAGAATAATTCCGACAATTTTAGTTGATTTTTTTCTAATGCCCCGCATCTTAAGTTAAAATAGCGACTTCAGCTTGAGGAAATATTGTAATGTCGACTGAGAACAACAGCACAGCAGTTGCTGAAGAAATTCCAAACCTATTGATCACTCCAAATGCCCAAGAGTATTTGAAAGATCTTTTGGATAAACAAAATACACCGGGCATTGGTGTACGTGTTTTTGTGGAAAATCCGGGTACGCCACGTGCTGAATGTTGTATGGCTTACAGTGCACCAGAAGAAGTTGTGCCTACAGACTATAAACAAGACTATCCAGATTTCCCTGCATTTATTGACACACCGTCTATTCCATATCTTTTGGATGCGGTAATTGACTATAACAAAGACCGTTTTGGTGGTCAGTTAACTTTCCGTGCACCAAACTCAAAAGTGCCACGTGTGGGTCCTGATGCTTCTGTAGAAGAGCGTATCACTTATGTTCTACAGTCAGAAATTAATCCTGGCCTTGCCGGTCATGGTGGTAACTGTGCATTGGTAGAAGTGGTTGAAGATGCAGAACATGGTTTAACTGCAGTGCTTAAATTCGGTGGTGGTTGTCAAGGTTGTTCTTCAATCGATTTAACCTTGAAACAAGGTGTTGAAACAACATTGAAGCAGCATGTACCTGAGTTAATGCGTGTTGTTGACCAAACGGATCACAGTAATACTGAAGGTGCTTATTTCAAATAAGTTCAGTATTTTTATAAAAAGCCGCAACCTTGCGGCTTTTTTATTGTCTAAATCAAAAAAACGAAGATTTTTAGATATTTCTAGGGTTTTTACATCAAAATGATAAGCGATATCACAAATATAAATGAGAATGATTATTAAAATTAATTGTAATATTGTTTGTTGTTGTTACAATGTGCAACACATTATTCTAGATTTCTCCATAACTTAGCCACTTTGGGAACAACCAAATGACCAAGCATCTCCTCCGTTCAACACTTACACTTTCAGTTCTAAGCGCAATGGTAAGCCTCAGCCATGCGAATGAAGCAGCAGAAGCAGTCGATGAATCTGCAGTTAAAATGGAAACTATTGTTGTTACCGCAGCAGAACAGGTTAAACAATCATTAGGTGCCTCAAAAATTACGGCAGAAGATTTAGAAAAAATGCCTGTTGTGAATGATATTTCAGAATATGTGCGCCGTATGCCGGGTGTAAATTTGACTGGTAATAGTGCCACAGGCCAGCGAGGGAATAACCGTCAGATTGATATCCGTGGAATGGGGCCTGAAAACACGTTGATCTTAATTGATGGCAAGCCTGTAAATTCCAGAAACTCAGTACGTTATGGCTGGCGTGGTGAGCGTGATACACGTGGTGATTCGAACTGGGTACCTGCAGATGCTATTGAGTCGATTGAAGTGCTGCGTGGTCCAGCAGCAGCGCGTTATGGTTCAGGTGCGATGGGTGGTGCGGTCAATATTAAAACCAAGAAAGTGACCAACGAAGTGCATGGTTCTGCCGAGGTTTTTACTAATCAGCCCGAAGACGCTAAAGAGGGCGCAAGTCACCGTGAGAGCTTTAACTTAAGCGGGCCAATTCTTAAAGATGTCCTTTCATATCGTTTATACGGTAGTTATAACAAAACCGATTCAGATGCTGCGGATATTAATGCATTAATGGACAATGGCGCGCGTATGGCGGGTCGAGAAGGCGTTGAAAATAAAGATATCGCAGGGCGCTTGGCTTGGCAGTTGAACGATCAACAAGTCTTGATGTTTGACGCAAGTGTTGGTCGCCAAGGTAACCGTTTTGCAGGAGACAGTCAAAACAGTGTATTTGATCCAGCCGATCCCAACAAAGCACCAATTTTATCCGCTTTAATCGGTGAAGAAACCAATACCATTTATCGTGATAGTTTTGCATTAACTCATGAAGGTACTTGGGGTTGGGGTGACAGTAAACTCATAGCGCAATATGACAAAACCAAAAATAAGCGCTTACCTGAAGGTACAGGCGGTAGTACAGAGGGTCAGATTAATAATCTTGAAAATAAACAAACGTCACATCTAGAAACCGTTCGTCTTAATGCAGAAACCAATCTGCCGTTCCAATGGTATGTTCCACAGGTATTAACTTTAGGCGCTGAATGGGTTGAAGATGACTTTACCGATACGGTTAATACACAAGCTGGCGCAGGCGGTTTTGGTGATGTGCTGACTTCAGGTGACCGTTCACACATGGATTCACGGATTGCGTCGGCCTATATTGAAAACAATATGAATTTGGGCGAGAGCACCGATGTCGTTTTGGCACTACGCTATGATAATCATAGTAAATCGGGTGATAGCTGGAGTCCAAGTCTCAATATTACGCAAAAGCTTGGCGACTATTGGACATTAAAAGGTGGTGTGGCTAAGGCGTATAAAGCACCTAATATGTACCAAAATGCGGAAGGTTATCTGTTAAGCACTCGCGGTAATGGCTGTCCGATTGGGCTGAGCCAATGTCTATTACAAGGTAATGGCGATCTCAAACCTGAAACTTCAGTGAATAAAGAATTAGGTGTACAGTTTGAAAAAGACATCGTGAATGCAAGCTTTGCATGGTTTCGTAATGATTATAAAAATAAGATCGTTGCTGGGGATACACGTCTAGAAGAACTGGAAGTAAATGAAACAACATATAATGTACTGCGTTGGATGAATACGCCAGAAGCCTTGGTGGAAGGTGTTGAAGGAAGTATTTCTTTGGACTGGGGTGATATCACGTGGACCAATAACGTTACCTATATGATCAACTCTGAAGATAAACGTACTGGCAATCCACTTTCAGTGATTCCAAATTACACCATAAACTCTATTTTGAACTACAACATCACGGATCGATTAGACAGTAACTTTGTCTATACCCAATATGGTCGTCAAAAACCACGTCAATATGCAGAAACCAGTCTTGAAAGCAAAAATGGCTTGGCGATGGATAGTGTGAAAAGTTATGGCATTGCAGGCATTAACTTTGGTTATAAATTTAATGCGGCTTTAAGTGCTCGTATCGGTGTGAATAACCTATTTGATGAGAAAAAACTGCGTGATAAAACGGTCAACCAAACATATAACGAGCCGGGTCGAGCTTATTATGCAAGTTTGAAATACCAGTTCTAAGTATTTCCAAAAGAAAAGCCGCTTAACGCGGCTTTTTTTATGTTGGGATATTTAAAATTTTCAGTGCTTCACTTGAGTAGTAGAATTGTTCTAAATAGAGACGTGAACGCTCACGCAAATAACCCGACTCAATCATTTGTTGAACGATAGGATTGAGTAAGTTTTGAAGTTCATGCTGAATCAGTGCTTCATCAATATTTAAATCACGTAGCAATAAATCAAAAGGGCGTTCTGCATTGCGCACGTACCAAGCGTATACGCCATCATGCACTTGCTGTTTCATATACTCAGACTGTCGCATAAAGTCCCAAATTTCATGACCCATGGCAACTGTTTGCGGCAAGTCCTGAACTTCAACATAGTTCTTTAATACTGAAACTGGCAGCGCTTTAATTTTATGCCACAAATTGGCTTGAAAGTGGTACAGCTTATGATCATCAAAGTGCTGATTTAACACGGTTTCACTCATTTGACTGAGCTTTAAAATATTCTTTTGCAAGTATTTGCTGACAGCATTATCTAAATTGGTATCTGTGACATTTTCCAGTACCGATTTCCCCATTTTCATAAATCGTGAAACACCGGGTACCGATTTTGCAATCACTGAGTTGTCTAAATAATCTTGTATCGCATGTTGAATCAACTGACTGATCATGGCTGAAAATGCAGGATTGTTGACCATGGTATGAATTAAACGCTGACGATGTCCTTGTTTACTTGCCACATACTGCGCAATTTTATCGATGGTCAATACTGGGATGATTTCGGCAATCGTGGTGCTGTCATTTGCAGGATGAATCAGTGCAAATTTGATATGTTCAGCAATTTGCTCAATCAGAAATTGACTTGCAGGGGTATTTAAAATTTGTTTTTGCAACAAGGTATTGATTTGATCAAAACTCCAAATCTGCTGCAAAGATTGTTTACGAAACCATTGATAAAAATGGGTGAATTCAGTGGCTACGGTATCATTGTGTGAAAAGCTCTGATCTAAAAAGTTCAGTTGAGCGTCAATCAACTGCTCAATCATCGGGTTTTTCTGCATACTTTCCCTGAAGTCCCAGTGATGGGTATCTAAAAATGGCGAATGCTCAGTTTAACTGAATCAGTTTATCTACCAAAGGGTTTTTAAACTTTTGACTTTTCGCAAGAAAAGGCAAGTAATGGTCTGCAACTTGTTGTTCAGCTTCTAAGATTGGCATATGACCGACGTTATTTAAAATCACTGGGGTTTCTGCACGTTTCAGTAAAGACTTGAGTTCGCCAGCCACTTCCACATTAAAGATTTTATCTTGTTTGCCCCAAAGGATCAGGGTTGGGGCTTCCACCGTTCGTGTTAAACGAGCAAAAGTTTCAGGGGTGTAGATTCGATTGAGCGTGACGACTTGATCGATCATTTTACTGGTGAAGGGCGCACGCGCAATTAAGATATTCTCCTGCGCTTCTTTAAGCTGTGTCGGAACATTGGGCGGATTTTGCATGAGTTTATGCATGACATCATCTAAATCACCCGGTTTTGAAACGATTAAATTTTTAAGTTTATACGGGTCGCGGGTGTAACTGGTATTGGCCTGTTTATAAATGCCCGCGCTGTTGAGTAAAAATAAACTTTGGGTATCAAAAGGATATTGAGAGGCATATACCGTGGCAATGGAACCACCCAATGAGTGACCTGCAACATTCAGTTTATCTTCAATATCTATTTTAAGGACAAACTGGCGTAGTTGTTCCGTGACATTCGGCACAGAGACATCAAAATCGACAGGGACATGGGTATCGCCATTGGCCGGAAGGTCAGGGATGATCACGTGATAGTTCGGTGTTAAATAATGCGCAACACGATTCCAATTATCACGTGTGCCGCCTAAACCATGAATCAGCAAGATGGTAGGTTTAGAGCGTTGACCGCCTTCGCTATAACTCCAATTCACATTCCCGACTTGAACACTGTGTGTGACTAAACCAGCCGCTTTACGTTCTTGGCTCAAATAATTTTGCACGATAGAGGGTACGGCAAAGTTTTTGCTGATGGGAGACGGATTTGCAGCCAAAGTGTGGTTGGCAGTAAACGTCATACAGCAAATTGTTGCTAGCTTGAAAAAGCCAAAAACGCGTGAATGATGTCCTTTCATTGACGTTTACCCCAGTTAAATCGAATCGATATATTTTTTAGATCATTTATATGACTATTATCAGAATGGGCTGAAATAGCAAAAGCGTATATTTATGAAATATATTGTAAATTAAAAATGACCTTTGTCATCCATTGCTTTTTTGACGTGGTTAAACTTGCGTTTTAATAATGTGAACCATTACAGAAAAAATATTTTTTTTTGATGAATGTAGACTAGCATTTTCTATCAAGTAGCATCGTCTTATAAAAAATTCATAGCAATTGTTTTTGCAAGTGACAATCGATTCGACTGGGATTAAAATATTGCAACTTCGGATAAGGGTAATTAGAACATGCTAGCAGCAGCAGAAGCTTTAGATCGTTTAAAGAAAGGGAATCAACGTTTTGTAAACGGTGAAACGAATCACCCGAAGCTTTTGACGCATCAACAACGTGCTGAAATGGCCGAAAGCCAAGAACCTTTTGCGATTATTTTAGGGTGTTCAGACTCACGTGTTCCTGCTGAAATGGTATTTGACCAAGGCTTAGGCGATTTATTCGTGATTCGTGTTGCAGGTAATATTGTGGCACCGTCTCAAGTCGGTAGCGTGGAATTTGCAGCAGAAAGCTTTGGATGTCCTGTGGTCATTGTATTGGGTCATACACACTGTGGCGCGATTCATTCTACGATTGAAGCTTTAACTAATCCTGCGACACCACCATCAGCAAACTTGATGTCGATTGTGAACCGCGTTCGTCCATCTGTAGAAATACTCATGCAAACTGAATTGAAAGATGACCTTGAAAAACTTTCAATGCATGCAGTACGTTCAAACGTTTTTGCATCAGTGAATCAACTTCGTCATGGTTCAGCAGTCCTCGAAAACTTAATTGCGCAAGGCAAATTAAAAGTGGTGGGCGCTGAGTATTCACTCGAAACAGGTGAAGTAAGCTTCTACGATTTCTAAGCAAATTACAGTAAAGACAAGATATTAAAAAAGGCGCTCAAATGAAGCGCCTTTTTTATGAACCGATTTTCACCAACTAAATTTATAAACTTGCTTTGATCAATGGATAAGCATTGTTCAGCAAAATTGTTTGCGCTTTGGCATTCGGGTGGATCTGATCTTGTTGCATTAAGTTTTTATGTCCCGCAACCCCTTGCATAAAGAAAGGCAATAATTTGACTTTGTACTGTTGGCTCAACACTTGATAGTTATTTTCAAAAGCTTGGCTATATGCCTTGCCATAATTCGGTGGAATTTTCATTCCAAATAAAATGACTTTCGATTTGGCCTGTTGGCTTTTTTGAATCAGCTGCGCTAAATTTTTTTGAATTTGTGCAGGGGGCTGTCCGCGTAAACCATCATTACCACCTAACTCAATCACCACAAGGTCTGGACGATGAGTTTGCAACAGTTTAGGCAGTCGTGCCAAAGCACCACTGGTGGTTTCACCGCTGACACTTGCATTGACCACTTTATGTTGTTTCGGATACTGTTGGTCTAGACGTTTTTGTAATAAGTGGACCCAACCTTGCTGCACTGAAACACCATAACCTGCACTTAAGCTATCGCCCAAAATCATGATGGTTTTGGCAGAGAGCAGCATCGGGCAGAACATCAGTGCAATAGCCAGCAAGTAACTCAATAGACGATTATTTTGAATGCGATTTTGCATATAGGGAAGATATGACCCAACTCACGACAGATGTTGACATCATGCCACAGGCGATTATTTCTGCACAGCAATTGACACAAAAGATACAACTTCCACAAAAACAGTTATCGATCTTCGAACAACTCGATCTTGAAATCTTTGCAGGGGAACAAGTTGCGATTACTGGTCGTTCTGGTTCAGGTAAATCCACCTTGTTGGGTATTTTGGCGACCTTAGATCAGGCCAGTTCGGGACAATTACGGGTCTGTGGTCAAGACATTCATCTATTAAATGAAGAACAGCGTGCTCAAGTCCGTTTGGCTCATATTGGATTTGTCTTTCAGTCTTTCCAGTTGTTGCCACATTTAACGGCACTGGAAAATGTCATGCTGCCGCTACGGCTAAAAGCAAATTTTCAGGTCAAAGCCGCCGAAGAAAAAGCATTAAAACTGTTAGCAAAGGTTGGACTAGAACGCCAAGCGCATCAAGCTCCCAAAGTTTTATCCGGTGGTGAGCAGCAACGGGTTGCGATTGCTCGTGCTTTGGTGAGTGAACCCGATCTGATCTTTGCAGATGAACCTACAGGTAATTTAGACAGTGCAACGGCACAGGAAATTGAACAATTGTTATTTCAGTTAAATCGTGAAATGGGAACCACATTGGTATTGGTGACACATGATGCCGATTTGGCCCGTCAATGTCAGCGCCATTTTGAATTGGTCAATGGTCAATTGATTGAGCATCGAACAGGAGATGCTGCATGAATCTTTTGGCACTGTTTCGACCACTCTTACAGCTGAGTTTTAAAACCACGGGTGTGTATTTATTATTGATCACACTAACCTTGGCGATCAGTGCCACCACGGCTTTAAAGTTTAGTAATGTACAAATTCAAAATGCTGTAGCGCTACAAGCTGCTGAAATGTTGGCAGCAGATTTGGTGCTGACAGCCAATGAACCAATTCCACAAGAGTGGCAACAACAAGCCAAAACACAGCAATTAAAACAATCGAATGTCACGCTATTTAGCAGTATGGCACACACCGATCAGCAATTTGTCATGGTCAATGTCAAAGCCGTTGATGCTGCATTTCCATTAAGAGGTGAACTCGAAACAGAACCGAAACTAAACCGCTCCATACAAGCAGGTGAGGTTTGGTTAAGTCCGCGTGCTATGGATTTGTTGGGCGTAAAAGTGGGAGATCAGATCAATATTGCTGATGCTGCTTTTCAAGTCAGTGCCAAAATCATTCATGACACCAATCAGGAGCTCGGCTTCAGTGGTTTTTCACCGACGGTTATAATTGCGCAGTCTGAGGTGGCGAGAACCAATGCCATCCAAGTCGGGAGTCGGATTGAATATCGTCTGTTAATGGCTGGAGATGCACAAAATACCCAGCGCTTTGAAAAACTGTATAAGCAGAAATTTGGTGATCAAAGCGAAGACCTTTCCGCTAACTCAGATCATGCGCAGGTTCAGGATGCAGCTCAAAGCAGTTTAAAAATGAGAAATGCCAGTGAAGGCAATACTCGCTTAATGAAGCCAATTGCCAATCTTGAAACGTTTTTACAACTGGCGAATATTTTAACTATTCTACTTTGTGGCATCGCCATCGCATTAACCAGCCAGCGTTATGTCCAACAAAATCAGGATGCCATTGCGCTGATGCGCTGTATTGGATCGACCAAACAGCAAATATTAAGTGCTTATTTGGCTTTACTGTTGGTTGTACTCGGGCTTTCAATCCTGTTTGGAAGTGTGATTGGTCTGGGATTGGGTTATGGTTTATTGCAACTGATGCTACAGCTGATTCCAAATTTACAGTTAGAGTTTTCAGCCCTGTCTATGCTGCTTGGCCCGCTTCCCATTGCAATATTCACCAGTGCGATTGTGTTATTAGGATTTGTTCTACCAAGTCTTTGGCAATTATTAGGGACACCGCCAGCACGGGTGATACGACAACAAGAGCGTTCTGTACGTTCCATGCTTTGGATGCTTAGTTTCGGGACACTTAGTTTGGTGGTGTTTTGTGTGGTTTTAACTGAAAATTTACAACTCACCCTGTGGCTGATTTGCGCCATCATCTTCCTGTGTGTTGGCCTATATATGATGGTCTGGCTCAGTTTGAAAGCCTTGAAAAGTTGGGGGACGAAAATCTCAGCGTATATACGTACACCGTATCAAACGGCATTTCAAATTACCGCATTAGCATTGGGGCTAAGTCTGATCACGGTTTTAGCGGTATTGCGTACGGATTTGCTGGAACGTTGGCAACAACAATTGCCACAAGGGACACCTAACCAATTTGTCTATGGTTTACCGCCATTTGAGTTACAGGATTTTAATCAACAACTCAAGCTGCATGGTTGGCAAGGGACGCCGATGTACCCAAATATTCGTGGGCGTTTAGTTGCCAAAAATGATCTCCCTTTTTCGGATGCCTTAATTAAAAGCAATAATTCATTACGCCGTGAATTGAATCTCACACAGGCTGCAACTTTTCCAAAAGATAATCAAATCATCGCGGGCAATCAGCAGTTTCAACAGGTCAATGAAGTATCGGTAGAAGTGAAAACCGCACAAGAGCTCGGTATTCAAATTGGAGATCGACTGAGTTTTAGCCTTCCTGAAGGGATTTTACAAGCCAAGGTGATCAACCTTCGCAGTGTGGAGTGGGAAAGCTTTAGTCCAAACTTCTTCTTTATTTTTTCTCCCCAAACCATGGATGAAAATGCAGGCAGCTATTTGGGGAGTTTCTATGTTCCACCACAAGATAAAAATCAGTTAATTGGTCTAATTCAGCAGTTTTCGAATACCGTGTTTATTGATGTCAGTCTGATTTTGGATGAGATCAAACGCATCGTCAGCGTATTGGTTCAGATTATTACTATCTTGGCGCTATTGGTCAGTATTTCAGGCATTTTGGTCTTGATCGCATGTTTGAACTTATTTATGGATGAACGCAAAAAAGAAGTGGCATTACTGCGTTCCTTTGGCAGTTCCAAGCAAAAGCTAAAGTCGATGCTCAGTTTGGAAGTTGGTTTGATGGGGCTAATTTCAGGTGTCGTGGCATGTATTTTTGCCGAAGTAATCAGTGCGATTGTCAGTTATAAAATGGAACTGGTCATCCAACTACATGCCGAGATTTGGTTGATCCTCCCATTGGTAATGACCTTAGTCTGTACATTGATTGGACGTTATCGCTTAAGTTATCTTTGCGACATCCCACCCTTAGAAAGTTTGCGTGAACTGAATAGTTAAGGGGGGAGATGTTTAACAGCCGAGCAAGTTAAGAGTGGAGCAGGAACCCAGTGCGCAGTTCAGGTTTAGACATGATTTGATGTGTTTTCAACATATCAGTGTTGATAGCCACAGGGTTCATTCCACTGTTTAACGTGCTGCGAGAGATTGCTTCATCAGCAGGATAAAGTGTTCCCAAAGCGGTAAAATTGGTTGGATTAATTGTTGGCAATGCAGATAAAACAGGTAGCATCCGACTGCTGCGGCGATTAGACCGATCATTTGAATGATTAGGGATTGATGTAATTTTTGTCCTACATACCAAATGAAAGCCAAAGCAGCGCCCATCAACATGCCGCCAATATGCGCGGCATTGTTAATCCCACTAATCATAAAGCCCATCGCGAGGTTAATCCCCATCACCATCAATAAGGTTTTTTTATCCAGATAAAATTGCTGTTTAGGTAACATGGGGAGCAGCGAAATAATCGTCAGCGCTGCACCGAGACCCATCACTGCACCCGATGCGCCTGCACCAATACTCGGAAAAAGTTGCTGATTGGCTGCACCTTCGGCCAATAATGCATAGCTATCTTGAATGGTTAAATAACCACTCAATAAACTTCCCATCAGTCCGGCTAAAACATACAGGCCGAGGAAGTAGAAACGACCTAACATTTGCTCGGCAACACTGCCAAAAATATACAAAGCCCACATATTCAACATCAGGTGAATCAGGCCAAAATGAAAAAACATACTGCTGAATAAGCGGATGGGTTCCTCTAAAAAGGTTAAAGGTGCATAATCAGCACCCCAACGCAAAGCATCCAGTGTGTCGGGTTGGCTAACGTTCATTCCATGCAACACTTGCCAGCCAAAGAGTCCAACATTGATGGTAATTAAGAGTGCCGTGATCCACCACAGTTGGATTTGCAGCTTACGGGTTGATACAGCAGGAGGGCTGAGTTCAGACATGCTATTCTTGTACTGTGTCAAAATATTTAAAAATAAGCTTAACATGAAAAAACAGAATTTCTGGAGTAACACACTGACATGAAAGCCTTTATTGTTCGTACATTGTTAATTCTTGTCAGTTTTGTGCTTTTGGTGCAGCTTTGGATCTTTGGTAGTCTGGTTTGGTGGCGTACACATCCTGTGGAATCGACGATGATGATGCGTTTAGATTATTGGTCTGAGCCATCCAAACCGATTAAACACGAATGGCGTGATTACGACCAAATCAGTGATTATGTCAAACATGCTGTTGTTGCCGCGGAAGATGGCAAGTTTTTACAACATAAAGGTTTTGATTGGGAAGGCATGCAAAATGCTTTAGAACGCAATAAAGATAAGGGCAAAGTGGTTGCAGGTGGATCGACCATTTCTCAGCAATTGGCAAAAAACTTATTTTTATATAATAAGCGGTCATTTATTCGAAAAGGGCAGGAAGCCGTTGCAACATGGATGATGGAACGCATGTGGACGAAGCAACGCATTTTAGAGGTATATCTCAACTCGGTTGAGTTTGGGGATAACATTTACGGCGTAGAAGCTGCAACACAGCACTACTTTGGTAAAAGTTCAAGGAGTTTGAGTCGAGAGCAAGCAGCGTTTATTGCGGCTATTTTACCCAATCCAAAATATTATGATGAAAATCGACAGGATCGTAAGCTGAATTATCGAAAACGCATGATCCAAAAATATATGCGTTATAGCCATATCCCAGATTAAGAATGATCTAAACACTCGTCAAATGGCATGGCAGCGATTTGAATTACAACAAAAAGCTCATATTAATGGGCTTTTTTTATGAAATTGTCACAAATTTGAAGCATACTAAACTGAGTACAGCACACATTTTTTAATATGGGTTTGAAATGAATACCGCAGCTGAAGTCGCGCAAGTACCAACTGAATATACTTATAATGATCGTTATATCAATCGAGAGTTATCGATTCTCGACTTTCATCTGCGTGTGCTCGAACAAGCGGTTGATCCGATACACCCCTTACTTGAACGCATGAATTTCTTGCTGATCTTTTCGCGTAACTTAGATGAATTTTTTGAGATTCGTGTTGCGGGAATGATGGAACAGCTAGACTTGGGCAATGAAAGCCGTAGTCCAGATGGTTTGACACCGAAACAAGTATTAGATGAAATTTCTGCGACAGCGCATGCGGCAATTGAGCGCCAGTATCGTATTTTAAATCAAGAAATTTTACCCAAACTGCGTGAAGAAGACATTTGCTTCCTACGCCGTGGTGAATTAACCCCAGCGCAGTCGGCATGGGTAAAAAAATATTTCCAAGAACAAGTTGCTCCGGTTTTAACGCCAATTAGCTTAGATCCCGCACATCCATTCCCTCGCTTGGTCAACAAATCGTTGAACTTTATTGTGACTTTAGAAGGGAAGGATGCGTTTGGTCGTCAGATTGACTTAGCCGTTGTACCTGCACCGCGTTCGCTGCCACGTGTCGTTCGGCTTCCTGATGAATTAACCGGTGGTAAAGAGCATCATGTGATGCTATCGGCAATTATTCATGAACATGTCTCTGACTTGTTCCCCGGTATGACGGCGACGGGTTGCTACCAATTCCGCGTGACGCGTAATGCCGATTTGGCTTTGAATGAAGATGTTGAAGATTTGGCTAAAGCTCTGAAAGGTGAGTTGAATTCACGTCGTTTTGGTCGCGCCGTTCGTTTGGAAGTGACAGAAAATTGTCCGCAGCATATTTATGAATATTTGCTTGATGAGTTCGATTTAGAAGAAGAGCAACTCTATAAAGTAGATGGACCAGTTAACCTTGCACGTTTACTGTCAAACTTTAAACGTCCACATCTACGTTATGACGCGCATATTCCTGTTATACCGAAAGTACTCAAAAAATCTGAAAACATTTTTAGTGCGATGCAAAAGCAAGATATTTTGCTACACCATCCTTTTGAATCATTCGCACCTGTAATTAACCTACTGCGTGAAGCTGCACGTGATCCACAAGTTTTGGCCATTAAACAAACGCTTTATCGAAGTGGTGCAGACTCTGAAATTGTGCAAGTTTTAGCGGAAGCAGCACGTAATGGCAAAGAGGTTACCGCAGTAATTGAGCTTCGTGCACGATTTGATGAAGAATCAAATATTGCTGTAGCCAATGTATTACAAGAAGCGGGCGCAGTGGTGGTGTATGGCATCGTGGGTTATAAGACCCATGCCAAAATGATTTTGGTGGTACGCCGTGAAAATAATAAATTGGTGCGTTATGTGCATTTAGGTACGGGTAACTATCATGCGGGCAATGCGCGCATCTACACCGATTATGGCCTGTTAACCACCGATAAAGAACTCTGCGAGGATGTACATCGCATTTTCCAAGAGCTGACCGGTATGGGCAAAATGGCGAAGTTGAAAAAATTGCTGCATGCGCCATTTACCTTACATGCTCAACTGATCAATTATATTGATAATGAAATTGCTAATGCTAAAGCAGGTAAGCCTGCGCAAATCATTGTCAAGGTCAATGCATTAACTGAAGTTCAGTTGATCAATAAACTGTATGAAGCGTCACAAGCGGGTGTACAGATTGATTTAATTATTCGTTCTATTTGTTGTTTGCGTCCGGGATTACCGGGGCTGTCTGAAAATATTCGCGTACGTTCTATTGTTGGCCGTTTCTTAGAACATACCCGAGTTTATTATTTCAGTAATAATGGCGATGCACGGATTTACTGTTCAAGTGCAGACTGGATGGATCGTAATTTATTTAACCGTGTTGAAGCCTGTTTCCCAATTGAAGATCCAGCCTTGAAAAAGCGTATTTATCAATTAGGTTTAGTGAATTATCTAAAAGATAATCAGCAAGCTTGGTTGCTCCAAAGTGATGGGCGTTGGATTCGTACCCATGTCCAAGAGGGCGAGGAAGCACATAATTCACAGCATGTGCTTTTAGACGCATTTAAATAAATGTGTTGAACAAAAATAAAGGGAGCAATGCTCCCTTTATTTTTTTTAAATTTTCTAGATTGTTTTTGAATCGTTTATCTCAGCTAAATTTAGCTGTAGCTACAAATTTTTCTATAGATATTTTTGACAAAACCATCAATTTGATACGTTGAAAGTTTTAATTCATTGACCATCTGCTCTTGAGTCGCACTATGGCTGACCATATCCAAAATTTGATATTCTGCTGGATTTAGACTGAGCTGTTTCGGCGCTGCATTTTGCGGACTAAAAGTTTCACTCAATAAAAATTTAGCAAAACTAGGATGAAGGGCAGCGCCACCTCTTAAAATGGTTTTCAGCTGGTTATAAGTGTCTTCAATTGGCTGTTGATTCAACATATAGGCAGTTGCACCTAACTGAATCGCATGTAAAGTTAAATCTGCAGACTGTTCATTGACTAAAATGATGAGATTACTTGAAGGATAGATTTTCTTAATTTTATGTATGAATGAGATATCAGACTGTTGCGTGACCACTAAAAAGATTAAATTGGGCAATTGATTGAAAATTTGTTGTTCTGCATCTGCTAAATTTTCTGAAAATGTAATGAGGTCTTCAGGATAACCGAGGTCTCCTAAGATGTTAAACAGCACTGTTTTTGAAGTCATTGATTGATGATCAATGATCAAAACGGGTACTGGTAATAAAAATTCACTCATCATACATTTCGCTCATTTATTATTTTTAATCAAATTACATTTCCATAATGTGCATGGAAGTGAATTAGAAAAATATACCTAGAAGTAGTGATTTATACATCAAAGTATAATTAAGTTATTGTGATATAATATAATTTAATTAATGTATGGTTTTTTGTGTTTTTCATTATGTTGAATGCAAAGATTTATAGTTTTTTCGTTTTTATTTTTAGAATATTGATTAAATAATCATCAGATTTCGATTCGAATTGAAAATAATAAATGAAATGTGAAAGCAGTATTTTGACAACTAATAAATTGAACTGTTTCTGATGTGAGTTAATATTCACCTATTGCTTAGTTATTTTAAACATAAATATTAGTGACTATTTAAAATAATGTGATTTATTTCTCATGTATGGTTATTTTATAGCACAAAACATAATTATGAAAAAAGCCCTTTGAAAATGAATCAGACGTACTTTATCTAAAATACCTGAAACTAGTGATTTTAACGAAAGTTATATTTTACTAAGATGTATTAATCTTCTTACTTATCTGGCTAGTGTGAAGATATTATCGAGGCGATGAATTGAGATATACATCAAGTCATATATTACCTTATCAGGCTACCTATTTGGGTTAGCCTTTTCTTTTTTCTAGATACTATATTTTTATTTTCAATTTTAAATTCATCTCAATATTATTATTTCTGGATTATTAATTTCTGCAAAATAAAAAAGAGAGCACAGGGCTCTCTTTAATTTTCACACTGATTAGTTAGTGCAGATTGTTAGTGATTTTCTGCAAGATTTGAAGCAATACATCAAATTCACTTTGAAGCGGCGTACTTTTACGCGTCACCAATGCTAATGTGCGTGTAGGGCTTGCTTCAATTTCTTTCACAGCCAAATCTTCATTGGCTTTGATCATATTGGTATGAACTGCAATTTCAGGCAATAAGGTAAAGCCTAAATCTGCGGAAACCATTTCAACCAAAGTTGGCAATGAGCTTGCTTTTAAACGATGGTCGTTTTTACGTTCACCAATCGGGCAAGCACTCAAAGCATGATCACGTAAGCAATGGCCTTCTTCAAGCAACATTAAACGAGATAAATCTAGGTCGTCTAAAGATTTCGCTTGAGCTGCATTTTGGTCAGCTTTGTTGTACACCAAGAACAATTTTTCTTTGTTTACTTCTGCAACTTTCAAGCTACGTGTATCGAAAGGAAGAGCAAGTAATACGATATCTAGATTACCGTGCTCGAGTTTCTCAACAATTTTTTCACTTTGTGCTTCATGTAAATGCAATTGAATTTTTGGTAGTTGCTTATGCACTTCTTCTAATAATGGTGCAAGTAAAAATGGCGCAATAGTAGGAATGACCCCTAGATGTAAATCACCCGTTAGAGGTTCGCTCATTTCACGACTTAAACGCATTAGGTCTTGCGCATCTGCCAATAGAACTCGAGCTCTTCCGACAACTTGTTCACCAAGAGGAGTTAAACGCACGTTTTGACGGTCGCGTTCTACCAATACGCCACCTAGTAAACGCTCAAGTTCCATGATCCCGCCAGACAAAGTAGACTGGGTGACAAAAGAACGACGCGCAGCTTCAGTAAAGTGTAGCGTTTCTGACAGTGTTACTAGATATGACAGCTGTCTTAAGGATGGTAATGCAGCCATAGTGTCCTAATTTATGATTTAAAGTGATCAGCAAACAAACCGCTAAGATATGGAATAAAATGCGGTGGGATATCATGCCCCATTCCATCAATTAATTCAAATTTAGCACCTGAAATAGCCTTTGCAACGGCCTTACCATGGCTTGGCGGCAGCAAACGGTCACGAGCTCCATGAACCACAATGGTTTTATGCTGAATTTGTTTATCTAACTGCAGCAGGGAACCTGTACATAATATTGCTAAAAACTGTTGAAGTACACCCGCTGGGTAATAACTCCGCTTATAGAGTTTACGTGCAGTTTGTATCACTTCAAGCTGATTAATATAGCCTGGAGAGCCTATAATATTAAAAACTTTCAGGCTATGGTTAATAATGCCATCTTCATCGTTATATTCAGGTTTTTCAATTAGACTAAATAATTGCTTTGGAAATGGCGGTGGAAGTAAGGGTTGGATGTTACTGGTAAAAAGTAAGCTTAAGTTGTGCACTTTGTCTGGATAGCGTGCTGCCACGATTTGAGCGATCATGCCGCCCATTGAAGCGCCTAAAATATGGACTTTATCGAGTCCCATACGATCAATTAATAGTGCAACATCGTCTGCCATATCGTATAGATCATAGGGCGCACCCTGATTCTCTAGACCTAAGGCAAAACGTCCCATCAATTTAAAGGTGTTAAGACGTGGGCCTGGGTTACGAATTTTACTCGACAGACCAATATCACGATTATCAAAGCGAATAACTCGGTAACCTTGGTCTATTAGGGACTTACAAAAGAAATCGGGCCAATACAACATTTGTGCGCCGAGTCCCATAATCAATAAGATTGCAGGATCTTCAGGATGACCACCCACCTCGACATGAAGTTCAATGCCATTGCCTAACTCTACGCGAGTTTCATGCATAAAAGAGGCATAAGGTGAAATATTAAACTGAAGGGCACTATTCATTTTTATTTTCCTTTAAAAAGGACGTCTATTATTATCAGGACGTCCTTGTATTTAAACCTTAAACTGAAGCGGGAATCAAGTCCGGAACCTGCTTAGTCAAAGTTAAGCGTTGCTTCCCAGCAGTTGCACCGAGCAGTACAAATCCACGTAATACGCCATCTTGATCGATCGCACGGGCAATCATGCCATCTTCAAGCTCTTCTGTTTCCCATTGGGTTTCTACATCAATTGGCGCAGGAAGGACAGTTAAAGGTGCAGCAGGTGTTTTAACAGCTACAGGCATGGCTGGATAATGCACAGCGGTATGTTCACCATTGAGGGTTTTTGCCAAAGCACGTGCTTGTTGCATGATCGGCATGACGTATGGCAGAAGGGTACCATTAACTTCAGCACAGTCACCGACAGCATAGATATCTGCCAAGTTGGTTTCTAAGCCTTTATTGGTTAATACACCGCGGCTGGTGTGAATGCCGGCTTGTTTTGCTAAGTTAATCTCAGGTTGTAAGCCAATCGCAGACAACACAACATCTGCCACTAAGCTTTGACCATTGGCAAGGCTTACTTGATAGTCACCATTTTCAATGCGTGACACTTTTTCGACTGTTGTGCCTAAAACGAATTGAATGCCCGTTTCCTCTAAATTACTTTGGAATTTAGCGGCCACATGAGACGGCAGTAGGCGACCCAAAGGTTGCGGAGCTAAATCGACCACCGATACTTTCGCCCCAGTATTTTGGAGGTCGTTGGCAAATTCACAGCCAATCAAGCCTGCCCCTAAAATCACCACACGTTTATCTTCACGTGCTGCAAGCTGTTTACGGAAAGCTTTGTAGTGATCTAAATTGTTGACGACGTGAATGTCTTCACTGCCATCACCCGAAATAGCTAAGCGAATTGGATTTGCGCCGACTGCTAAAACGAGTTTTGAATATAGTTGTGTTTGAGTTCCATTTTGGCTTTCAATAGTAAGCTCATGTTTTGCTGCATCAATGGATTTAACCCAACTCTTATTGATGATTTGCATATTGAGTTGAGCCGACATTTTTTCGGCATCCCCTAGAGGGATTTGCTCAGGAGCTTTATTACCAACGAGCGCATTGGATAATGTCGGTTTAGCGTAGTTAATGGCATCATCCGCACAGATCATAATAAGTTCTAGTTCAGTATTTAACTTTCGAAATTCACGTGCAACGGCATATCCCGCCATACCAGAACCAATAATGACAATAGGGTGCATACTCAACTCCAAACACATTTCATATTTTTTAAAGACAAAAAAAAGACCATAACGATGATGGTCTTAGATTCTATTTATTAGATTTCAACCATTTCAAAATCTACTTTTGAGACGCCACAATCTGGGCAAGTCCAATCATCTGGGATATCTTCCCATTTAGTCCCTGCCACGATACCGTCTTGTGGCCAGCCTTCTGCTTCGTCATAAATCCATCCACAAACGATGCACTGATACTTTTTCATTCCATTCTCCAAAAACTGACACAAAATTAAGTCAGTAAATACTTCATAACTGTATAAGTTTATTCCTTAAGGTTAAATCGCCTTATACAGTAGACTCTTATGCTAAATTTTTACGCAGTTCTGACTATAAAGTAAAGTGGCTAAGAGTTTAATGAGTGAAATTAAAAGCAGAATGGCAGTGAGGGACAATAAATATCATAAAAACCCCAGATCTGGGAAAAATTGTCTGACAATATTTATGCCTATTGAAAAGTATATTTGAATTCATTTCCGTGAATTGGGTTCTAAATACCGCTTTTTATACCCTCATAGACTAAAGTCTTGCAGAAAAAATCTATAAAATCTTTTATTTTATGATTAGGAAAATATATATTTGATATTTTTTAAATAAATACAATATTAAAAATCAATAACTTATGTAAATTCACTGTATTTTAAATATGCATTTTGGAGAGTTTTTAGCTGTTCTTTTCTCTCAAATCGCGTTAAAATTCACACATTCCTTCCTTAATTTATTTTCTCCTATTATGAGTAATTCTACTGCTGCGGCATTGTGGTCTAACATTCGTACTGTCCAAGATTTTCCAAAACCAGGAATTTGTTTCTTTGACCTTACGCCGTTATTTATGAATAACATCGAATCGTTAACTGATGCCCTAATTGCAAGTATTCCAGCCGAGCAATTGGCAGAAGTAGATAGCTTCATTGCGGTTGAAGCCCGTGGTTTTGTTTTGGCAAGTTTACTTGCTCAGCGTACGGGTAAAGGTTTGGTCTTGGTGCGTAAAGCCGGCAAATTACCACCACCAGTGGTCGGTGTGGGTTACAGCCTTGAATACGGTTTAGATCGTCTTGAAATGTCAGCTGAAATCGAATCACAAAAAGTGATTATTGTGGATGATGTATTGGCGACGGGCGGTACGCTTCGTGCAGTGAAACAATTGGCTGAAAAATGTAAACACCAAGTTTTAGGCGCAAGCATTTTCTTAGATTTGCCTGACTTGCATAAAGATTTGGGTTTAAATATCTGGTCGGTTTTAGATGATAAAACACGTCCTGAAGCAGATGCTGCCTAAGCGTCAGCTTTAAAATGTAAAAAGCCTTGTCTATGACAGGGCTTTTTTATGTCTGATAAAAACGACGTTGCTACTTATGATTAATATGATTTATTTTTTTAAGTAGTTTAATTCGAGATGTTGGATTAAATCATTGATATTTTCAGGGCATTGTAGACGATGGTGTCCGCCATCCATCACTTGAACTTGCATATAATCTTCGAGTTGTTGTTCTGCTTCATACATATCCAAGATTTCATCACCACGTTCGATATAGGCAATTTGTGGAATATCGTGATCCAAATCCATTTCATTGATTGCAGGGTAGTCGTCGCGAAAGTCTGGATGCAGACTCGGGTTGGCAATTACACACGGAATGCGATGAAACAGCGACATTTTCAAAGCCCAATATGCCCCGAGACTATGACCGACGATGATATCAGGCTTAATGGTTTCAATACTCTCGTGGTAAAAGTCAGCAACAGTTTGAAAATTTAAGTTGCGATAGTCCACTTCAATGCAGAATTTTTGTTTTGCATCGATGGCATGGAATTTAGTGGATTCACGGGAAGAATCCAATCCATGTAAAAACAGAATTTTCGATAAGCAGGAAGTCATTGTTTTTCTACACACTGTTTTCAGACATTTTGGATGTGTTGAATATTTTATTTTTCAACAATTTTATGACTTCATTGTAGAGAGAATTGTCAAAAAGAGAATTTAGCTTTTGGTCTAATTTGTAGGCATTTAAAAGACTTTAGTCTTAAAGAAAATAGATTAAAAGGTTGAATTAAGTTATTAATATTTATTTTAATGTATTGATAGTTATAAGTATTTTTTAAAGCTTTTAGTTCTCATTTGATATCGTTAAAATGTAGGTTTTCGAGCTTGAGTATTTAATTTTTATCTACTGCATATTTGCAAGGTATGTTTTATGTCTACCTGAAGGTATAACGATTAAAACATCTTACTTCGATAAATTTCTACTTATTAAAAAAATGCGCGCATTGCTTACTGCTCAATTCAAAGGAAATCTGCTATGCTATGCAACTTCCGTTTTTTAACTATTTGAGACAGAGATGACGCAACATAACGCTCAATCGACTTCTGAACAAGCCATTTCCGAAAACGATTTAATTGCACAGCGTCATGCCAAGTTAGAGCACATCAAAGAGCACGCCAAGGAAACAGGTGTTAGCCCGTGGCCTAACACATTTAAGCGTGAACACTATGCACAAGACCTACAAGATCAATTCGCTGAAAAATCAAAAGAAGAAATTGAAGCAGGCGAAAAGGTTTATGTAAAAGTTGCTGGTCGTGTGATGTTGAACCGTGGTTCATTCATCGTAATCCAAGATATGACTGGTCGTATCCAGCTTTATGTACCACGTAAAGAGTTGGATGCTGATGTTCTTGCAACAATTAAAGCACTCGATTTGGGCGATATTATTGCCATTGAAGGTTATATTGGTCGTTCTGGTAAAGGTGACCTTTATGTTCATATTGAACATTTTGAGCTTTTAACCAAATCACTCCGTCCACTTCCAGACAAATTCCATGGTTTGACTGATACTGAAGTTAAATACCGTAAGCGTTATTTAGACCTCATCATGAACGAAGAAACACGTAAAACTTTTGAAATTCGTGCAAAAGTGGTGTCAGGTATTCGTTCATATTTGAGCAATGAGCGTTTCATGGAAGTTGAAACACCAATGATGCATGTGATTCCGGGTGGTGCATCTGCGCGTCCATTCGAAACTCACCACAACGCATTAGATATGCCTTTATTTTTACGTATTGCGCCTGAGCTTTATTTAAAACGTTTGGTCGTTGGTGGTTTTGAGCGCGTGTTCGAAATTAACCGTAACTTCCGTAACGAGGGTGTATCAACACGTCATAATCCAGAATTCACCATGATTGAATTCTACCAAGCATATGCAGACTACAAAGACCTGATGGCTTTGACAGAAAATATGCTTGAAAAATTGGCCATCGACATCTTAGGTTCGACTGATGTGCCTTATGGTGATGAAGTGTATAGTTTCAAAGGTCCATTCAAGAAAATTTCGATGTTTGATGCGATTCTTGAACACAACCCAACGTTCACTGCTGAAAATGTATCTGATCGTGAGTTCCTTGCAAACTTCGTTAAAAATGAACTGAAAGAGCAAGTAAAACCTGGTTTTGGTTTAGGCAAACTTCAAACCATCGTATTTGAAGAAACTGTTGAAACAGAACTTCGTCAACCGACATTCATCACAGAATACCCAGCGGAAACTTCACCATTGGCACGTCGTAATGATGAAAATCCACATATTACGGACCGTTTTGAATTCTTCATCGGTGGTCGTGAGTTGGCAAATGGTTTCTCAGAGTTAAATGATCCGATTGACCAAGCTGAACGTTTCCAAGCCCAAGTTGCTGAAAAAGATGCGGGTGACGATGAAGCAATGCATTACGATGCAGACTTTATTGAAGCATTGGAATACGGCTTACCTCCGACAGCGGGTGAGGGTATCGGTATTGACCGTTTGGTGATGTTGTTTGCGAATGCTGCAAGTATCCGTGAAGTGATCTTGTTCCCACATATGCGTCATAAAAACTAATTTAGTTTTTGAAATAAAAAACCCGCTTACTGCGGGTTTTTTATTGTTTCAATAGAGGATATTTAATTCTTCTTAGCCAATTTTCAGACAAAAAAATACGCAATGATTGGGGTGTTCATTGCGTATAACAACGAATCTGTTTTCACAGGTTCGGTAAAGGAGAAATGTTATGAATTTAGGTATTCCTAAAACATAAATAGATAATAGAGTGAACGGTCAGTCATTTCATTGGTGTTCACGTTAAGTGATGTTACCTAACGTTAAAACTAAGGAGATTTTGTGAATACCTTCACAAAAAGTGCCTATAAAAAAGCCTTTCACATTGGAAAGGCTTAATTTTATAGAATTTTTTAAATTTAGAAGTGGAAAACACCCAGTCCAGATTTAATTTCATCTAACGTTTGTTGGGTAATATCACGGCATTTATCGGTACCGGTTTTTAAAATATCCATGATGTAGTCAGGATCTTTTTGCAATTCTAAACGGCGTTCACGGATCGGGCCGATCAGCTCTTTTAGCACGCCTTCAAGACGCTTTTTCACAGTACCATCGCCTAGGCCACCACGACGATAGTGTTCTTTCAGCTCTGCAACAGCTTCTTTATCAGGATCGAATGCATCGAGGTAAGTAAATACGACGTTACCTTCCACTTGACCTGGATCTTCAATACGTAAATGATTTGGATCGGTATACATTGCATTAACAGCTTTCTTGATATCTTTATCAGTCGCGTCAAGCACAATGGTATTGCCCAAAGATTTAGACATTTTTGCTTTACCATCAAAACCTGGTAAGCGGCCTACATTAGAGAGTAAAGCTTTACATTCAGGAAGTACGTCACGACCAATTTGACGGTTTAAACGACGAACAATTTCGTTGGTTTGTTCAATCATTGGAATTTGGTCTTCGCCCACTGGAACGACAGATGCTTTAAACGCTGTAATATCGGCAGCTTGAGCTACTGGATAGCATAAGAAACCTGCAGGAATATCACGCTCAAATCCACGCATTTGAATCTCAGATTTGATGGTTGGATTACGCTCTAAGCGAGAAACCGTCACAAAGTTCAAATACAACATGGTCAATTCATTCAATGCTGGTAAGCATGATTGAACGCAAATCGTGGTTTTGGTTGGGTCAATTCCTACAGCAAGATAATCGGTTGCGACTTCAATAATATTGCGACGAACTTTTTCGAAGTTATCGGCATTATCAGTTAAGGCTTGAGCATCAGCTAAAAGGAGATGTTGATGATGCGAATCTTGTAAACCTACACGTGAACGTAAAGAACCTACAAAATGACCTAAATGTAATTGTCCAGTCGGACGGTCGCCAGTCAAAATCACTGGACGATTATCTTGAGTACTCATTATCTGTTCCAAAGTGGTAGTCAAAGCTACGGCTGATTTTCAAAGAATGTCCCCATTGTACGGCATTCTATTTTTGATTGTTACTGACACAGCACAATTGACTGAAAAATGGGTGAATATTTTGTTAATTATTAAAAAACTAAATACAATTTTAGCGTTAAATAGAATTAGAATATTAAAAAATGCCTAAAGGATAAAAATAATGGCGAGTAGCTTATTAATCTTACTTGATGATATTGCAACTGTGTTGGATGACGTTGCTGTGATGAGTAAGATGGCAGCCAAAAAAACAGCGGGTGTCCTTGGAGATGATTTAGCACTGAATGCACAACAAGTCAGTGGTGTCCGTTCCGATCGTGAACTTCCTGTCGTTTGGTCTGTCGCCAAAGGTTCTTTTGTTAATAAATTAATTTTGGTTCCGGCTGCTTTATTGATCAGTGTGGTTGCACCTTGGCTGATTACACCGCTTTTGATGATTGGTGGTTTGTTTTTGTGCTATGAGGGTGTGGAAAAAGTCCTGCATAGTTTGCATCATAAAAAAGCCAAAACAGAAGAAGTTGCTCGTGAAGAGATGACCCATATTGAAACGGATTTGGTGACTTTTGAAAAAGAAAAAGTCAAAGGTGCCATCCGGACCGATTTTATTTTATCTGCTGAAATTGTGGTGATTTCATTGGGTACGGTTGCAACTGCGGCATTTGGGACTAAGGTCATGGTGCTTTCGGTGATTGCAATTATAATGACCGTTGGTGTTTATGGTTTTGTCGCGATGATTGTCAAAATTGATGACTTAGGACTTTATCTCACGCAACAAGCATCACAATTTAAAAAGACCGTTGGACAAGGTTTGTTAGCATTTGCACCTAAGTTGATGAAGACATTAACCATTGTAGGTACGATTGCCATGTTTTTAGTGGGTGGTGGCATCATTACCCATGGTGTGCCTTTGCTACACCATTTTATAGAAGGCTCTGTAGATTATGCAGAACATATTCCTACAGTTGGCAGTATTGTGGGTGCATTAACACCGACTTTAATCAATTTAGTGACAGGTTTTATTGCAGGTTTAATCGTGCTGTGCGTCGTATCTTTAGTTCAAAAAGTATGGCCAAAGTCGCAAAAGGATTAATCTGTAAACGCACGGATATCAACTATTTTATATAAGGAAGATCACTATGCGCTGGAAAGGTCGAAGAGTTAGTTCAAACGTAGAAGACCGTCGCGGTGGTGGCGGTGCAAAAGCGGGTGGGATCAGTATTCTCGGTTTGGTTGTGGCATTTGTTGCGTGGAAGTTTTTTGGTGTAGATCCGCAGCAAGCTTATCAGGCGACCAAACAAGTGACTTCACAGGGTCAAACGGCTGAAGTCAAAGGTCTGGATAATCCAACACCTGAACAACAAGAAGCGATGGATTTTGTTGGAACGGTTTTGGCCGATACGGAAGATACATGGACTAAAGTCTTCCAAGAACAGTTAAATGCCCAGTATAAGCCGCCTAAATTGGTCATGTTTAATGGTGTGGTCAATTCAGGTTGTGGTACAGCACAAGCTGCAATGGGGCCGTTTTATTGCCCAGCAGATCAAAAGGTCTATATTGATACTGCATTCTTTAAAGATATGCGTACGCAAATGGGCATTACGGGTGAACAAAATCAAACTGAATTGAGTCGTCAAGATCAGGCGGGTGATTTTGCGCAAGCCTATGTGGTTGCCCATGAAGTTGGACATCATATCCAAACGATTTTAGGTATTTCTGAGCAAGTTCAGCAGGCGCGTGCGCAAGCGTCTAAAGCTGAAGGTAATCGTTATTCGGTCATGCAAGAACTACAAGCAGACTGCTTTGCGGGTATTTGGGCGCATCATAATCAACAGCGTACCCAATTTTTAGAGCAGGGTGATGTAGAAGAAGCGATGGACGCTGCACATAAGATTGGTGATGACTATTTACAGAAAAGTGCAACTGGGCAAGTGGTCCCAGATAGCTTCACGCACGGAACCAGTGAGCAACGTATGAAATGGTTCCAGACAGGGTTGAAATCAGGCAATATCAATAGCTGTGATACCTTTAACCAAGCCATTTAAAACAAAAAAAGGAGGATGCAAACATCCTCTTTTTTTCATTGAAAAATAGATTGAAACTTATTTATTAAGAAATGATTTAAAGTTTCGAACAATACGATAGCTGACATACAATGCGGCAAATGCGAATAAAGCCACGCCAAAAACAGTATATTTAAGGCCTGAAATATCGTTTTGATAGAACTGTTTTAATTGGGCATCGCTATAGCGTAATTGTTGTTTTTGTCCAGTGCGGCTATTGGTGAAACTCACATTTTGGATATATTGAAATTGTCCAATTTTGAGTAAATCGAGGTGTTGAATTTGTCGGGTGTGTTGCTGATTAAATTCATCGAGACAAATATCTTGTGTATAGTTTTCACAATTCAGTTTGGTAAGATAACCATTATTCGCCAGCATGATAAATATCGCACGATCGGGTGATTCATTATTGGAGACCAAAACCAATTGTTCTTTGGGCGTTGAATCGAGTGAGATGGTTTTTGCCTGACTAAAATAGTGCTTAGCACGTAAAATTTCCTGTGTCTTGCTATAGCAAGTGAGGATCAGGGCCGCAGTAATGATAAAGATCACCGCAGCAAAAAAAAGTCGAAAAACAGTTTTAATAGTCTGATGCATAGGAGAAATCATGTAGATGATGAAAATGCATAAAATCTATGCAGGTTTGCTATGTTAAATGATCTTGATAAAAGATGTGAAAAAAACTGAATTGATACACGGAATTTAGATAAAATTCGTTAGAATATTTTATTTTCAAATACTAAATAATTTAGTATTTATTTTCAAAATACCTATATCTCACTCTGTAGGCGACACAGCACCAAAATTGGGAACAAAATGGGAAATTATTTTTTTCTACAGGTTTTTACCGTTATTTTTGCACTTTCGATTGCAACCACGATTTTTAATAAACGTATCTTGGGCTTTCCACAAGCCATAGGTGTTCCCATTGTTTCTGCAATTTTTGTCTTTATTTTGCAATGGGGTGCAAGCCTGCTCAATGGCAATCAATTTGTGACGATTAATTTGCACAATATCGAAGAGGCCGTTCGCCATATCGACTTTTATGACTTTTTAATTAATGGCGTGATTTGTTTTATTTTGACCTCTTCTGCCTTGAAATTTAAAGTTTCAGATTTACGTTTGCATTGGAAACCAATCAGTATTTTGGCCAGTATAGCCTTGGTGCTTTGTGCGGTGTTCTTTGGTGTTGCTCTGTATGGTTATCAGTTCTTAATTGGTCATCATGTTGATTTATTGGTGTTGTTGTTATTAGGTGCTGCTTTAGGTGCGACCGACCCGATTGGGGTTAAAGGTGTACTAAGTTCGGTGCGTGCGCCACATCATTTGATGGTGAAATTAGAAGGCGAATCGCTCTTTAATGATGCCATGTGTATTGCCGTGTTTATGACCTTACTCAATGTCTTGCAAGGTGAACATTTTACCGTCATTGGTACGCTTGAAACGCTATTATATGAAATTGTTGTCGCAGTCATCATTGGTTGGGCATTTGGTTTAGGAATATTACGTTTACTCCGTGGTAAACATGAGATGGAATCCTTGATTTTAACCACTGCATTGTTGGCAAGTGGTTCTTATCTAGTCGCTTTATTCGCACATGCATCAGCACCAATTGCATGCGTTATTGGTGGTTTGATTGTTGGGAATAAATGGAAAGAAATCCTTCAAGATCGTGAAATTCGGGAAGTCAATCATTTCTGGCATACCGTGGAAGGGATCATCAATTCCTTCTTATTTACCCTGATCGGTCTTGAGTTATTTATCTTAGATTTAAGTATCAGTTTGATTTTAGGCGGTATGGTGGCGTTTATTATTTTGCATGCATCGCGCTTTGCAGCAAACTATTTATCCTTCGCATTTTTCCCGAGTTTCCGCAAAAAAAGCTATAACGGTAGTCTTGCGATTTTATCGTGGGGTGGGGTTCGTGGCGGTATTTCATTGGCCCTAATCCTTGCGGTTGCCAATATTCCTGAACTTAGTGAATACAGTAGTATTTTGATTGGATATACATTTATCGCAGTATTAATGTCGGGCCTCGTGTGTGGCTTAGGTTTACCTGCTGTGATGAATGCTTTTTATTACAATCCGAATGAAGAAACCAAAGGCTTCAAAGGTTGGTACCAAAGAATGTGCCATAAAATGAATAAAAAGGGCTTCCAATATATTGTGGGCGAAGATATCCATGGTAATGAAACCATTACGGTTTATAACCCTGAAGCGTTAATAGATACCAAAGCGGATGATGGTGTAGCTGCGGTACATAACCCAGAAAAAGTGCAAGAAGTTCGTCGTTTGGAGAACCCTGAAAACTTCTAAAACTGTTTTGTTTGACTTAAAAAAGGAAATGCTTGAGCATTTCCTTGTATTATTTATAGTTATGTTTCATCATGGTACATCAAAATGGGGAGAAATTATGACTGGTCATTCATTGGTGTTATTGTGACTTACATCACATAAATAAGTGTTTGTTATTACTTGCATAAAGATGGATCTAAAATCTAAATGTATTGATAAAAATATTAAAATATTCAAACAATTATGCAAAAAAATACACAAAGCATGATATAACGCACACAATTAAAAAAATTGGTTTTAATGATTTGTAATTAAAGAAATTATTAATCACCAATAACTCATTACAAAACCAAAAAAACATAAAAACGGCCCTAATGTAAATAAATGAGGTTTTACCTATGTCGTAAATTTCTGTCATTTCTAAAGAAAGTCATAAAGTTTTGTATCGAGTTGAATCCAATCAAGTTGGGCTTATCAAAAATTCTGTCATCGTACTCAAAATCCGGAAAGAGGATGTTACTTCAATTACAAAGAATGGTGCTGACGTAATAATCACCTTAAAAAAATGGGGAAGTGATTACTGTACAAAACTATTTTAGTGAGGCGACACCAGACAATAGTTTGGTATTTGAGGGTGAAGACGGTACATGGTATTGGGCAAAATTTACAACAGCCAATGGTGATATTGCGGATGTTATTCAGTATCAACTTTTAGAAGAAATTAAACTGCTGCTTTATAACGATTCATTGACGGATGTAATTTTACCCTGAATTGCGGGAGCAGATGGTGCTGGTTTATTGGGTGCAGCTATTGTTGGTGAATCTGATTATTCTGGTGGTTCTAAGGATACGACTAAACCTGACGCGTCTAAAGATGTGGTGATCACCGATGATGGTGAGCACGTCACAGGTGAAGGTGAGCCGGGTACAACGGTAGAAGTAAAAGATCAAGATGGCAAAGTCATTGGCGCAGGCACAGTGGATTTATCAGGGAATTTTGATGTTGAATTTAAAAATTAATTAACCAAGGGTGAAACCATTGAAGTCACTGTGATAGATAAAGTAGGCAATGATCAATTCAACACCAAAGCGGGCATTGATACGGTTATTTATAAAGTATTGGATCAAGCCGATGCAACGGGCGGTAATGGACATGATACTTGGAATGACTTTAATTCGTCTGTAGGCGATAAAGTGAATATCAAAGCTTTGTTACAAGGTCAAAATGTCAATCAGTCGAATATTGATCAGTTTGTTTCGGTTAAATCTGATGGCAAGGGCAACACTGTGATCAGCATTGATCGTGATGGAACAGGATCTAAATTTGGTGATAAAGTTGAATTACTCACTTTGAAAAATACCGATGTGACTTTACAAGATCTAATCGATCACAACCAATTACTGTACTAATCTGTCAAAATTAAGTATTAATCAAAGAGAACCTTCGGATTCTCTTTTTTATGCGGCTCAAAGGAGATCAGATGAAGCAGAGTGATGAGTTGGCAACGCAAATTTTGTCGGTCATTCAATTGATACCGCAGGCGAAGATTGCCACTTACGGACAAATTGCCAAATTAGCGGGTTTACCGAAACATGCACGACTGGTTGGCTATGTACTAAAGCATCTAGATACAACATCAACGATCCCATGGCATCGGGTGGTGAATGCTCAGGGAAAAATCAGCACGCAGCGTTGCAATGAAAAAGGTGAAAATATCCAGCAATTGAAATTGGCAGCTGAAAATGTCTTTGTGGTGAATGGACGCATCTCATTGAAACAATATCAATGGTTACCCTAAAAAATCCTTGCCTTAAACATAGAATTATAATTTTATAATTGATGAAGTAGTCAATAAAAAGCCCTCTAGGATCAGAAGGCTTTTTATTTCACGCTATAAATCTAATGGCTTATTTGCGTACAACCAAAACAGGAATGTCTGAAGCACCCAGTATGCTTTGAGCTACGCTGCCCAAGAAGAATTTTTTGATCCCTGTACGGCCATGTGAACCAATGATAATCAAGTCCGCATGTGTTTCTTCTGCAGCTTTAACCAGTTCTGTATGCACCACTTGACCTTCAAGTAGGCGAGTTTCAACAGTGACACCTTCAGTTGAAAATTTCGCTTTTGCTTCTTCAAGTGTATTTAAAATCGATGCACGAGCACGTTCAATTAAATCATTGGTTTGTGCTGCTGAAATATACTCTGCAGCAATATATGGATCGAGCGTCAGTACTTGAACCACAGTAATTTTACTGCCAAAAGTTTTTGCAAACTCGACAGCTTTAGCCACCGCAGCATAAGAAGTTTCTGAACCGTCCACTGGAACTAAAATATTATTTAAAGCCATCTTATTTCTCCTTATCTGATCAATTGAATTTGGATGGAAAAACCTGAAAAAAAGCGCTATTTACATTGATCATAGTTTCATCATACGCTTTTTTATTTGGGAATAAAACCAAGTAAATTCATAAGGATATTGTGAAATTCGCAATAAAAATATTGCAAAAATATGGACTTGTTTTCAACACGCTTAGCGATAGCAAAAATGCTCAATAATGTAAGCAGCTATGTCTAGATTGTAAGACAATTTGGTGCAGAAAAAATTGAGCTTTGATAATTTCATTTAACAGCGGACATGGTTTTAATCACACTGTTTCTCTTGCTCTGTCAGGGTAATATGCAACGCTTGTTGCTCAAGCAAGCTTAATTTATGCAAAGTATCTTCAGGAAAGATCTGTTTCTGTAGGCGTTGAATCTGTCGAGCTGATAAATACTGATTGGCACAATACATTGCAGCTTCATTGGCGCGAGCAACACTGACTAATTTCTCCTGATCATTGAAGTCGAGTCGAATGATTGGTTGCTGTGCTCGGCTAAGTTGAGCCATGCTGCGCTTTTGTTGCATGCTCAATAAAGGCTGTTTATTAATCCAAGTCGCCACATCACGTCGTACACCATTATAGTCAACAAAAATTGGGGAGACGATTTGGCAGCCCGTCAGTGTCATAACGGTTAGGCTAAGGGTCAGACAGATTTTTTTTATCGAATTGAATTGCATGATAAAACTCTAATTTTTAATCAAAAAATATAGTAATTAGGGCTAAAAATAGCATGATTTGCTTAAATAGTAACATCTTGAACTTTGCTTGTTTAAACTCTGAACAATTGCAAACAAAAATGCTTGACGATAATGTATGAAATCTAGATAATGCCACCACAGTTTACGGCTATGTAGCTCAGTTGGTTAGAGCACCGCACTCATAATGCGGGGGTCACAAGTTCAAGTCTCGTCATAGCCACCATTTTTATAGACCAAGCTCTCAGCTTGGTCTCTTTTTTTGTGCCTTGAAAAAGTCAAATAGATTGAAATAATTACAGCACTAATAAAATGATCTATTTACGATGTTTATGTAGAAAAAAGAGAACTCAAATCTTTAACTGCATTATTTTATGACCTGACTTTTGAAATATACTTCTCAATTATTTTTTATTTTTACTGCTGCGTATTTTGCGCCTATAAAAAAGCCCAGTTCTATAACTGGGCTTTTTTGATTTGAATCAAGTAATTAGATACCCGGTTTCCAACCATTCACGATCGGATAGCGACGTTCACGGCTAAATGCACGTGAGCTGATACGTGGGCCAATCGCGCCTTGGCGACGTTTGTATTCGTTTAGATCAACCAAACGGATGACTTTTTTCACCACTTCAGCATCAAAACCTTTGGCAATGATGTCATCTTGGCTCATGTCTTCTTCGATATAGGCATATAAGATGGCATCCAATACTTCGTATTCAGGTAGAGAGTCTTGGTCTTTCTGATCTGGACGAAGTTCCGCAGAAGGTGGGCGAGTAATCACACGTTCAGGGATCACTGGTGTTTCTGAAATGCTGTTACGGTATTTTGCTAGTTCAAATACAATCGTTTTATAGACGTCTTTAAGAACCGCAAAGCCACCGACCATGTCACCGTACAATGTACAGTAGCCAACAGATAATTCAGACTTGTTCCCTGTAGAAAGGACTAAATTGCCGAACTTATTCGATAAGGCCATTAACAATGTACCGCGAGAACGCGCTTGTAGGTTTTCTTCAGTTGCATCTGTCGGTGCATTGCCAAAGAATGGGAACAAGGTTTGCATAAAGCCATTCACAATTGGATTGATTTCGGCAATACCAAAAGTTACGCCCATATTCTTGGCTTGTTCAGCCGCATCTTCAACACTGATTTGTGCAGTATAAGTATATGGCATCATGACCGCTTGAACTTTATCTGCGCCAATCGCATCGGCAGCAATCGCTAAAGTTAATGCTGAGTCAATACCACCAGATAGACCTAAAATCACACCTGGGAAGCCTGAACGTTGTACGTAGTCACGTGTTGCGATCACAAGGCTTTGGTAGATTTCAGCCATGGTATTTAATACAGGCGTGATTGCACCTGTTTTAAAGGCTTTTTGTTCAGCATCGTATTCTGCGATATATAGATCTTCAACAAAACTCGGTGCTTGCAATGCAACTTCACCTGAATTGTTCATCACAAAGCTTGTGCCATCAAAGACAAGGTCATCTTGACCGCCCACTTGGTTACAGTAAACCAAATTGATGTTCAATTGTTTGGTCAATGCAGCCATGGTTTCAATGCGATGCTGTGGTTTACCAACTTCATAAGGTGAAGCATTTAAAACCAAAGCGGTTTCAACATTTAACTGAGCAAGCTGTTGAACAGTTGGTAATGCCCAAACATCTTCGCAAATCAACACACCAAACTTATGACCTAAATATTCAAAGACAAGGTGTTGATGACCCTCACTGAAATAACGTTTTTCATCAAAAACGCTATAGTTTGGAAGATTTTGTTTATTGTAAATCCCGAGAACTTGACCATTTTTCATGACAGCAGCAGAGTTATAGCGCTGACCATCTTCAGTTTGATTTACAAAACCAAAGACTAAAACGATGTCCTTAATGCTTGCTAATTGTTCAAAAGCTTGCTGTGTACGTTTATTTAAACTTGGACGTAATAATAAATCTTCAGCAGGATAACCAACTGTAGAAAGTTCCGGAAAAACAATAATATCTGCATTCTGTTCTTTTGCAGCATTGGCTTGTTGAAGCATTTTTGCTGCGTTTGATTCTAGATTACCAATATGCGGAGAGAACTGAGCAAGTGCAATTTTAAAACTATTCATTCCAACTAAATCCTATTCCTATAGGTGAATACACTTAACACACTGATTTGTATTATTGTGATTATTCAGCGAGTGTATTTAGATACGAAAAATACTGCCGAAAGGCGAAAACAAAACACCATCATCGTATGATAATTCACTTGTTTTGATGCAAAGCAAAAAAATAAGGTGAGCCTATTTTATCTGAATTTAAGCGAGATACTAGAGGTATTCATAGCTTTTAAAAGCCTAGCTGAGCTTATGTGCCATAAAGTAAATATTAATGCTGTTTTTTTGTACTTAAAATAGCGTCAATGGTCGAGCAATAGTGTGAAATAGAATGATCAGGCGATATTCAATTTTATCTAAAAATATTCGCTACAGAGCATGGACGCTTTATAGCTCAATTTGATGAACAAGTTCTGGATATAAAATAATATTTTTAATTCGCTTTAAATAGATGTCACGAGCAATGTCGCCTTGTTGCTCAATGTTGTAGTCAAAAAATGCTTTGTGTGGTTTGAGGGTATAGCGGTAAGGGTTATATTTTTTTAAACTGAAGAAATACGCCATCTGTAAAATAGCACCCCGACCCAAAACATTGATCTGCTGCTGGTATTGATAAACATGGGCCATCTCATGAATAAACAGGGCACGATATCCTAAAGACGCTTTGGCATAGTCCGCTTTAAACAGTAAATTTCGTGCATGAATATACCCCTGAGGCGCCATGATCACATGTGCCGATTGCCAAGGCAAAAAAGGGTGATTCATCACTTTCACTTGCTCATATTGAATCAAATCACCAAACACACTGCGACACATGGATATTTCACCTGCCGTGAGGGATCGATATTTAAAACCTTCAAGTTTTAATAGTCGAATGAGTGTGTGAAAAAAGGGCAACATGATGAAAGGTGTCTAAATCTCTAAAGGGATGTGCAGTTTAACTATAACCTGAAAAAAAGATATCGCACTGTTGCGCTGTATTTAAAAAGCGATATTTTTGCATCTGCTACAGCGAAAAATCGGTTAGGGCGTTACAATTTAGTTTTCGGTCAAACAGATAGTCAGATGCAAGCACGGATCAATACTTTAATTTCTGAAATCAGCAAAAATATGTATGAACGTGAGCAGATTATTGCTTTGAGTTTGTTGGCTGGTGTTGCGGGCATGAATACCTTTTTATATGGTTTGCCCGGTACAGCAAAAAGTTTGATTTCGCGTCGAATCGCCTCGGCTTTTGAAGTCCATGACTACTTTGAATATTTGATGAATCGTTTCAGTACGCCGGAAGAAATTTTTGGACCGGTATCAATTAAAGCCTTAAAAGAAGATCAATATATTCGTAAAACAGAACATTATTTACCACGGGCAGATTTTGCATTTTTAGATGAAATTTGGAAAGCCAGCCCTGCGATTTTAAATACTTTACTGACCTTGGTGAATGAGCGGAGTTTTAAAAATGGTGACATTGTCCAAAAAGTTCCATTGAATGTTTTGGTTAGTGCATCGAATGAAATTCCCGAACCAAATCAAGGTCTAGATGCATTGTATGATCGTTTTATTTTGCGTTTAGAAGTGCCGCCGATTGCTATTGCAGAAAACTTCCATGCACTATTACAGGCCAAACCGAGTCAAGTCAGTGTTGAAGTCGATGCAACTTTAAAAATAACAAAAGCAGAGTTACAAGATTGGCGGGAACAGATTTATCAGGTGGATTTACCCGAATCGATTTTAAATCTATTTGATCAACTTAAAACACGACTCAATCATAACTTTGAAGATCACGTGGTCTATGTCTCTGACCGTCGTTGGCAACGTGTGGCTTATTTAGTCAAAGCCTGTGCATTTTTAAATGATCGTCCATCGGTGATTTTGAGTGATCTATTGATTTTAAAACATTGCTTGTGGAATCAGCCTGAAGACATTGGTTTTGTATCGCAGCAGATAGATGAAGTATTGGCTGAAAATGGCTTAAATTACGGTTTGCAATTCGAACAGCATGTGGCAGAGAAGGATGCACTTGAACAGCGGGTGCTCAATCATTTTTATTATACCGATGATGTGTATGAGAGTTATTTAATTCATGGCATTGACTACTTGCGTGCAGTGACTAATCTAGATCGACACTATAAAGATAAAGTGTTGTATCTCGAACTGGATAAAATGGATACGAAAAAGGACTTCTTTGCCTTAGATGATACCGGTGAAGAAGTGCGTGGCATCGTATGTAATTTTAATGGTTCAAGAGTGTGTACGTTAAAAGGTGGCTATTACGGCTTAGAAGAAGTGGTGACGCCGTATATAAAACATACCAAAGGTAGTCCACGCAGCTCTCTTTCAGCACAAAGCCAATATGAGCTGTTACACGAAGTTCAACAGCTCAAAGCACAGTTTCAAACAGAATTGGAACTGTTAACGGAACGATTTAACAGTCAAAAACATCAGTTTAAATCGGTCTTTGTCACTGAACAGGATATTCAACATTTGATTCAATCTATTGAGCAGCAATTGGCACGATATCAGTTGCAGTTGCAAGATTGTGAGCGTCTGGAACAGTTATGTCGCAATTAAAACCGACAAGACACCAAACCCAATCGGCACTCGATGAATTAAGTTCGCAGTTTTATGATGAATTAAAACAATCCAGCTTAAAACATTGGTTGGATGATCATAAAGTGGCAAAAAAGCTCGATCAAAAAATTCAGGAATGGGCCTTTCAGGCAAAGTCGAGTTTAGATCAGCAGCATCCCTTTGCAGTGGTGCAGCAGCAATTGGAACATTGGCTTGCGTTAAAGCATTGGGAGCAGGGTGATTTTGTTCAATTCCACACTGAATATGCCGCCTTCATGCAAACCTTGGGGATTCCTGAATTCACTGAAATGTGGCAACAGAGCCAACAGTCGTTGCTGACTGAGCAGCAGCGTCAATTACAAATAGAGCTATTTAAAGGCAAATGGCAGCGCAAATTGACCGAAGCCATTGCACATTGGGAGTTTGAACAGCTCCGTTTACAACGAGATGCCTTTTTAGATGAAATCAAAGATTTTCTTGCGACATTGTCGAAAATGGTCAAGCACCATGACAGCGTCGGGTTTGAAACCGGGATTTTTCTAGACTATTCCAAAGGGCAATTGACTGAACACGATGTACAAAACTTTGAGCAATGGGCCAATTATCTCGAGCAAGATCGGGCGCTTAAACGTCTATGTCAAATGATCGGAAGTGCACAGCCGAATATGCCTCGTAAGCGAATTTCTGCTCAGTTAGAACAAGAGCCACAGCAGCTCATCCACACCCCAATGGCGCAAGAGGAAATTACTGGAATTAAATTAGCACAAGAGCTCAGTATGGCTTTACCTAGCGAATTGGCGCTGTTAGCAGATCCAGACTTGCAGGTTTTATTTGATTTAAAATATTTAGAATCTAACCTGATGAGTTTTAATCGAAAAGGGCAGCAACAAGGACGGGTTATCGAAGACCAACGCCATACGCAGCGTCGAGTCGGACAAAAAGGCCCGATGATTGTCTGCTTAGATACCAGTGGCTCAATGAATGGACAACCTGAACTGATTTCCAAAGCGATTTGTCTATATTTATCCATTCGAGCGCTGAAAGAAAAGCGAGCGATGTATTTGGTGAATTTCTCGACCAATTTAACCGCGCTGAATTTACAGCATAACAGCGCTTTGGATGATGTCATTCACTTTTTAGGGCAGTCATTTCATGGGGGAACAGATATTATCCCTGCGATGAATCATGCCGTGGACATGCTGAAACAACCGAATTTTGTACATGCCGATGTGGTGGTAATTTCCGACTTTATAATGGGTCAACTGACTGAAGAACTCATGCAAGAGATCACACATTTTAAGCAGCAGGGCAATGGATTCTACGCTGTGGCGATTGGTAATTTTAAACTGGATCATTTAGATGACAGTCTGTTTGATCATCAATGGGTCTATCAATCTGCGACTGGTGAAGTGCAAAAAATCCAATAATCGTCCCTCACAAAAAATACGCCATGACCTTTAATGATAAGCTTTTGAGCCATACAGCATCGATGTTTTAAAGATTGTCTGACAAAGAAAATATTTGAGCATTTTTGCAAATCGAGAGGTCGGTTTTGCTAATGGTCTAGTGATCTATCTCACTTAATTTGATCCTCAATCTATGTGTTTTTACTTCAATCGACATGAAGTCAATGAAGGGGAAACACCCAAATTGAGAGCAAAATCATGAGCGCTTTTCAACCGATAAAAAAAACTTTAGCACGCGTATTTGCAGGCCCTGTCTTTGACCCAACAAAACAGTCTGCCGTTGTTCCTATTCGTCATATGAAATTTGATTTTGAGCCAGAAAAAATTGATCCAAAATTTTATATGAATGCTGAATTGGCCAGTGCTTATTTTGCGTCATTGTCTATTTTCTTAACCCGTGGCGAAGATTTGGTGATCGATATCGCTCGTTTTCATCGGGACTTTATTCAAGATCCTGTATTAAGACAACGTGTCACGTCGTTGATTGGGCAAGAGGCCATTCATTCACGCATGCATGAAGAAATGAATGAAGCGTATCGCGCAAGAAATCTGCCTGTGCAATTTTTTAGAAAATTAGAACATTATGTCTTTGCTTATGGCATTGAGCGTATGCCGCAGCCAATGAAATTATCCTTAATGGCAGCAATTGAGCATTTCACCGCAGTACTTGCGGAATACATGATGAATCATGAGGAAATTTTCTTTAGATCAATTGATGAAAAGCAACGCGCCATTTGGATGTGGCATATGTTGGAAGAATCAGAACATAAAGACATTGCCTATGATGTTTATCAAGAATTATCAGGTAATTATGCTTTACGTATTGCCGGTTTTTTCCCTGCATTAATTACCATTTTGGGTTTGATTTCAATTGGTGCTTCGATTGTCCCTTTCTACAGAAAGCCATCGAACTTGATTAGCCTAAGTTACTGGAAGGATGTTCCGCGCAGTTTTCAACTGATTTTCGGTTTAAAAGATGGGGTCTATGGCAGTAGCCTCGGGCATATTTTTGATTATTTACGACCAAGTTTTCACCCGAATGATCATGACACTTCTGCATTTCTTGAATATTACAAAAAGCGCTTGTTGAACCCTGTTGATGGCGTGTTGACACCTTATTTTGTCAAAGAATTTACCCTAGCATTAAAACGATAAAAGGACAAAACCATGGGTCTATTTGGAAAAAAGAACAAGCCAAGTGAAAACGCCTATGCGGTCGTCACCGGTGCAGGCAGTGGTATTGGACGGAGCTTTGCTTTGGAGTTGGCTCGTCGTGGCGGAACAGTGGTCTGTGCCGATATTCATTTAGAAGCCGCGCAAGAAACGGTGGATCAAATTCAATTCATGACCTCATCCAATGCTTATGCGGTGCAGTGTGATGTAGGTAAGGCTGAAGAAGTTAAAGCACTGTCAGAGCAAGCTGAGCAGTTGATGGGACACGCTGTGACTTTAGTGATCAACAATGCAGGCGTCGGGCTGGGTGGTAAATTTGATGAACTGAGTTTAGACGACTGGCAGTGGTGTATGCATGTCAATTTGTGGGGTGTGGTGCATGGCTGCCATTATTTTGTACCTAAGCTGAAACAGAATAAGCAGGGCGGCGCGATTATTAATGTTGCTTCTGCTGCGGCATATACTGCTGCACCAGAAATGACAGCATATAACGTGACGAAGTCGAGTGTGTTGGCATTGTCTGAAACTTTATCGGCAGAGCTCAGATCGGCAAATATCCGTGTGAATGTGCTGTGCCCAACCTTGGTGCCAACCAATATTATGAAAAATGGTCGCTTACCCAATCGATATTCAGGCTTAGCCGATCAATTGCTGATGAATCATGCATTTACGACGAGTCACGATGTAGTCAATTTGACATTGAATAATTTAGATGCAGGGAAGTTGTATACCATTCCGCAACCTGATGCCAAATTATTTTGGTGGTTAAAGCGTCTATCCCCGCAAACCTATACCCGCTTATTGGGGGTGGGTTATCCCATATTTAACAACTATATTAAAAAGTCGGGAGCAAAAGCATGAACATGCCGACACAATTACATGACGAAGATGTAAAAGCATTAGATCAAGAGAAAATTCAGACTAAAAAGCCAACCGCGAATACCAACGCTCGTCGTCCTGCATCGTCTTCTGCCAAAGCAAAAAAAGCAGTACAAGACCAAGCAGAGTCAGAGCCTAGCCTAGAAAAACCAAGCGTAGAAAATCAAGTGCGTGTCTACGATACCATTGTGATTGGTGCGGGGATATCCGGTTTAGCTGCTGCTCATCAAATGAATGAACGGGGTTATACCGATTATGTAGTTTTAGAAAAAGCCAATCGCGTGGGAGGAACATGGTGCGACAACACCTATCCAGGTTGTGGATGTGATGTCCCTTCTGCTTTATATTCGTTTTCATTTGCGCCGAGTCATAAATGGAGTCATTTATTTGCCAAGCAACCTGAGATTCTGAACTATTTAGAAGATGTTGCGGAGCAGCATGCGCTGTATCGCAACATTCAGTTCAACTGTGAATTAATGGCAGCGGAATGGAATGAGCAATTAAAGCAATGGCAATTGGAGACCAGTAAAGGTAAGTATGCGGCAAGAACTGTGATTTTTTCCACTGGGCCGATTACTGAACCGCAAATTCCAAAAATTAAAGGTATTGAAAGCTTTGAAGGTGAAATGTTCCATTCTGCGCGATGGAACCATGCCTATGATTTAAAAGATAAACGTATTGCCGTGATTGGTACGGGGGCATCTGCGATTCAGTTTATTCCTCAGATTCAACCTATTGCCAAAAATGTGGTGGTGTTTCAACGGACTGCGCCATGGGTATTACCAAAAGCAGATTTACCACTGAATGACCGTGCGAAAGGCATCATTACCCGCTTTCCAACTGTACAAGAAACTTGGCGCAAAAGTGTGGCCGGTATATTAAATGGCATTAATTTAGGACTGCGTAATCCTTCACTGTTAGAGCCTGTGAATTATTTGGGTCGTCAGTTGTTGAAAACACAAATTCAAGATGCTGAATTACGTGAAAAAGTAACACCAAATTTTTCTATTGGCTGTAAGCGTCTTTTATTTGCCAATAACTATTATCCGGCTTTGCAGCAAGCAAATGTCGAACTTGTACCACATGGTTTAGTCGAAATTGATGGTAATACCGTCATTGCTGCGAATGGTGAACGTCATGAAGTCGATGTCATTATTTGGGGCACAGGTTTTGAAGTTTCTCATCCACCGATTGGGCAACGTGTAAAAAATGCCAAAGGGGAGTTGTTGTCAGAACTTTGGAAAAACAGTTCTCCTGAAGCGTTTTTGGGTACCAGTATCGCGCAAGTACCCAATGCCTTCTTGGTGCTCGGGCCAAATATTTTGGTCTATGATTCATTCATTGGGATTGCAGAAGCACAGGTTGGGTATATCGTCGATGCCTTGGTGAAAATGAAACAAGAGAAGATACAACGGCTTGAAATTAAGCCAAATGTATTGGCGTATCACAATGCAAAAGTACAGACACATTTACAGACTACAGTCTTTAATAGTGGCGGCTGTAAGAGCTATTACTTAGATGCCAATGGACGCAATTTTGCAGCTTGGCCGTGGTCACTGAAACAGTTAAAGCAGCGTCTTAAACAGGTGGACTTGACAGACTATGAGTCGGTTGCTTAGAGAAGGTTGCTTAATAAAAGTTACTTAACTTTATAAGCTAAAATAAAGCATCATCAATATTTAAACCTTTTGTTTACAGCCTAATTTCTACGTGGAATTAGGCTTTTTTATGACGATATCTGATGAAGCAGTGTGAGATTTTCTAGAAAATGGCGATTTAAAATACATTCAGCAATAAACAGTATACTTTATAACTTGTGAGGCATCGTTTTATCTAATGATTGAGTTGAAAAATCAGTCAGATGGGTCTGTTTTAAAGTGCAAAATAAATCTAGCTGCATAAAAAAAACCGCCCCAAAGGGACGGTTTTTAGATTCGCACAATTCTTTCGAATTAACGACCTTGGATATCGCGTTGAGTTTCGCCAGTGTAAAGCTGACGAGGACGACCGATTTTGTAAGGTGCGCTGTGCATTTCTAACCAGTGGCTGATCCAACCAACAGTACGTGCAAGAGCGAAGATTACAGTAAACATTTCTGTTGGGATACCAATCGCTTTAAGGATGATACCTGAGTAGAAGTCTACGTTAGGGTATAGGTTACGTTTGATGAAGTATTCGTCAGAAAGCGCAATACGTTCAAGTTCCATAGCCAAAGCAAGTTGTGGATCGTTGATACCAAGTGCAGTTAACACTTCGTCACAAGTCTCTTTCATTACTTTCGCACGTGGATCGAAGTTTTTGTAAACTCGGTGACCGAAGCCCATAAGTTTAACTTCTTTAGTTTTCACTTTTTCCATGAACGGAGCAACGTTTTCTACAGTGCCGATTTCATCAAGCATCTTAAGAACAGCTTCGTTCGCGCCGCCGTGAGCAGGTCCCCATAGAGCCGCGATACCCGCAGCGATACATGCGTATGGGTTAGCGCCAGTAGAACCAGCAAGACGTACTGTAGAAGTAGACGCGTTTTGTTCGTGGTCAGCATGAAGCGTGAAGATACGGTCCATTGCTTTAGCAAGAATAGGGTCAACTTTGTAATCACGGTCTGCAGGAGTAGCAAACATCATGTACAAGAAGTTTTCTGCGTAGCTTAAGTCGTTACGTGGGTAAACGAATGGTTGGCCTACTGTGTATTTGTAAGTCCAAGCAGCTAAAGTAGGAACTTTAGCGATTAAGCGAATAGCAGTGATTTCGCGGTGGTCAATGTTTTCAACATCGAAACCGTTGTGATAGAACGCAGAAAGCGCACCAACAACACCACACATGATCGCCATAGGGTGAGCGTCACGACGGAAACCATTGAAGAAACGGCCAACTTGATCGTGAACCATAGTGTGGTTACGAACTTTAGCATCGAATTCTTGTTTTTGTTCAGCAGTAGGAAGCTCGCCGTTCAAAAGAAGGTAGCAAGTTTCTAAGTAGTCTGCTTTAGTAGCAAGCTGGTCGATTGGGTAGCCACGGTGTAGAAGAACACCTTTACCGCCGTCAATGAAAGTGATTTTAGATTCACAAGCAGCCGTTGAGACAAAACCAGGATCAAAAGTAAAGTGACCTGCGGCCAACACATCTTTAACGTCAATTACATCTGGGCCTAGAGTGCCACTGTAAATTGGTAAGTCAATTTCTTTGCCATCAAGCTGTAAAACGGCTTTTTTGCCAGTTGCTTCAGACATTCAATAGATCTCCTGTCCTGGTGAATGTTTTATCTGACTCAGTACTAATCTTTTAATGCGAGAATCAGACAGATCAAAAATTTGCTCTAAGATTAGAGGGAACTGAAATTTTGTCAATTATACTTATGGATATAAATTGAGGATCATTCCTTGGAATGAAGCACAATTCATCCGCTTAAAAAATGAGTAAAATCACAGTGCCGACGCAGTATAATAAGTCAAATTGCAGGGGAGGTGCAGATTAAAAAAAGCCTATTGCCTTAATTGTAAGCAATTTTTAATTCTTAAAAACTCTGAAACAAATATGAATTACAAGACCGCTATTTCATTAAATTATTATAATTTTCGTAACTTACACACATCTGTGGCTCTAAATTGCTTTTTTCTTATTCATAATTAAAACGACTTAATCGTACTTAAAAAAAAGTTCGTTTGGTTAAAAAATAGTTAATTAAACGCCTTTAAAAGCTTAATAAATGATCATTTTTGTCATTGGAGAGGTAAAAAATGGCGTTTTATTAAACAGATTTGCTGTTGCTGAGATTTTTATGCACAGACTAAGTACTTCTTTCGTTTCATGATCTTTGAGTTTTATTATTTGAGAAAATGATGCACATTTATTTTTATGATTATGGCTTGGCGAATGTGTTGGAAGATTTTAAAATGTAGTGGGAAAAGAAAGATTTAGATTTGTTCATCTTTAGTCTAAAAGTTTAAATCGCCATATACACACAAAAACAATAAGTGGGATTTACATTTAACTGATTAAAACCAACAACATAGTATGATTTTCTTAGATAAATAAGGTATTTTTTTTTAGAAAAGTTATTGTTAATGATTCTTATTTAAGGATATTTTGCAAAATTCCTAATTGTCTTCGTTTGTGTTTTGAAAGTTCACGTTTTATAATTCCCTGTCGTTTATAAGATCAGACAGCTGCAGAGTTTATTATATTGTAATGTCTGACTATGCTAGCTTTCCTACGAATTAATTCCAACAAACTCCGGATGGAGTTTTTACTTACAGGATGCCCGCTGTGAAAAGCAACAGACCTGTCAATTTGTCCATGGGTCAAGTTTTAGACGTAAACTTAAAATCCCCTGTGGCTATTGCATCAATTTTACACCGTCTATCAGGTGTTATCGTATTTTTACTCGTACCGGTCCTTCTTTGGATTTTAGACAAATCTTTATCTTCACCTGAAGGTTTTGCGCAAGTTCAAGCTGTGTTTGATAGCTTTATTGTGCGTTTTGTCGTATGGGTATTTGTAGCCGGCTTAATTTATCACCTTATTGGTGGTATCAAGCATCTATTTGCAGATCTTGGCGTTGCTGAAGAACTTCAAAGTGGTCGTATCGCAGCTACTATTTCATTGATCTTGTCTGCAATCGGTATTGTTGCAGCATTTGTATGGATTGTTCTCTAATGAAAAGTGCTACAGGTTTAACAGGATCAGGTTCACGCGATTGGTTTATCCAACGTGTAAGTGCCGTTGTATTGGCTGTTTATACTATTGTTGTGCTGGGCTGGATCCTTTGCAATAGCGGATTCACTTTTGAGCAATGGTATGGCTTTATGATGACAACACCAATGAAGATTTTATCTTTATTGTCTGTCTTATCTCTTGTTGCGCATGCTTGGATTGGTATGTGGCAAGTATTCACTGACTATGTGACTACTCGTCAAATGGGTCCTTCAGCAAACGGTCTGCGTTTAGTGCTGACTTCTGCAGTGATTGTTGCAGTATTTGCATACGCGATCTGGGCGATCCAGATTTTTTGGGCAAATTGATAGGAAAATATCATGGGCGCTATAACCCCTAAAGAAGATTACACAAATATTCCACACCTAACTTTCGATGCAGTCATCGTTGGTGGTGGTGGTTCAGGTATGCGTGCTTCTTACCAACTTGCTCAAGCTGGTTTGAAAGTTGCTGTACTGACTAAAGTATTCCCAACTCGTTCGCACACTGTTGCAGCGCAGGGTGGTATTGGTGCATCTCTTGGTAACATGCAAGAAGATAACTGGCACTACCACTTCTACGACACAGTTAAAGGTTCTGACTGGTTAGGTGACCAAGACGCAATTGAGTTCATGACTCGTGAAGCGCCTCAAGTTGTATATGAACTTGAACACTTAGGCATGCCATTTGACCGTAACGCTGACGGTACAATTTACCAACGTCCGTTTGGTGGTCATGCTGCGAACTATGGTGAAAAGCCAGTTCCACGTGCATGTGCTGCTGCCGACCGTACAGGTCACGCACTTCTTCACACGCTTTATCAAAGCAACGTGAAAATGGGTACTCAATTCTTCGTAGAATGGATCGCACTTGATTTGATCCGTAACGAAGCAGGCGATGTACTTGGTGTGACAGCAATTGACCAAGAAACGGGTAAAATTGCAGTATTCCAAGGTAAAGCTACATTGTTTGCTACTGGTGGTGCTGGTCGAGTTTACCGTGCATCTACTAACGCTTATATCAACACTGGTGACGGTCTTGGTATGGCAGCTCGTGCAGGTATTCCATTACAAGATATGGAATTCTGGCAATTCCACCCAACAGGTGTTGCGGGCGCAGGCGTATTGTTGACAGAAGGTTGTCGTGGTGAAGGTGCGATCCTTCGTAACGATGCTGGTGAGCCGTTCATGGAACGTTATGCTCCGACACTTAAAGACTTGGCACCTCGTGACTTCGTATCACGCTCTATGGACCAAGAAATTAAAGAAGGTCGTGGCTGTGGTCCTAAGAAAGACTACATCTTGCTTGATATGACGCATCTTGGTGCTGAAACAATCATGAAACGTCTTCCATCTGTATTCGAGATTGGTAAGAAATTCGCGAACGTTGACATCACTAAAGAGCCAATTCCTGTAGTACCTACAATCCATTACCAAATGGGTGGTATTCCTACAAACATTCATGGTCAAGTGGTTGTTCCTGTTTCTCGTGAAACTGAAGCTTTGGTTGCGAACTACAACAAAGAAACTGATGTGTACTCACACAACGCGGGCGACCGTGATTTCACTAAACCAGTGAAAGGTTTTTATGCAATCGGTGAATGTTCATGTGTATCTGTACATGGTGCAAACCGTCTAGGTACAAACTCATTGCTTGACTTGGTTGTATTTGGTAAAGCTGCTGGTGAACATATTGTTGACTACGTAACTAAACACCATGGTGATGAATACGCTCCATTACCTACAACTGTTCTTGAAAACACTTTGAATCGTGTTCGTCATCTTGATGAATCTACTTCTGGTGAAAATGCTCAAGAAGTTGCTGATGCAATCCGTGACATCGTTCAAGACCATGCTGGTGTATTCCGTACATCTGCACTTCTTGAAGAAGGCGTGAAACAGATTCTTGCGATCGAACCACGTGTACGCAACATTCACTTGAAAGACAAATCTAAAGTATTTAACACAGCACGTGTTGAAGCTCTAGAAGTTGAAAACTTGTATGAAGTTGCAAAAGCGACACTGATTTCTGCGGCTGCACGTAAAGAATGTCGTGGTGCGCATACAGTGGTAGATTTTGAATTACCACCTGATCATGCTGACTACCCATACGGTCGTCGTGATGATGAGTGGATGAAACACACTTTATGGTTCTCTGTAGATAACCGTCTTGAGTACAAACCAGTACGTTACAAGCCTTTATCTGTAGATGCTATTCCGCCTAAACCACGTACATTCTAATTGGGAGAAGTAAGATGAGTAGAGGTACTCGTACATTTAATATCTACCGCTACGATCCTGATAAGGATGCAGCTCCGTACATGCAAACTTTTAAACTAGAGTTGACTGATAAGCATCGTATGTTGCTTGATGCACTTCTAGCATTAAAAGTTCAAGACGAATCATTAACATTCCGTCGTTCATGTCGTGAAGGTATTTGTGGTTCTGATGGTGTAAACATTAATGGTAAAAATGGTTTGGCGTGTCTTTGGAACCTAAACGACTTACCAGAAGTGATCACAATTCGTCCACTTCCAGGTCTTCCAGTAATTAAAGATTTGGTTGTAGATATGAATCAGTTCTACGATCAGTACAATAAAATCCATCCGTTCCTAATCAACAATCAGCCTGCGCCTCCTAAAGAGCGTTTGCAGTCTCCTGAAGAGCGTGAACATTTAGATGGTTTGTACGAATGTATTCTTTGTGCATGTTGTTCAACTTCATGCCCATCATTCTGGTGGAACCCAGACAAGTTCTTGGGTCCATCAGCATTGTTGAACGCATATCGCTTCATCATTGACTCTCGTGATACAGCAACTCAAGAGCGTTTGGCTCGTCTTGACGACCCATTCTCATTGTTCCGTTGTAAAGGTATCATGAACTGTGTATCTGTATGTCCTAAGGGTCTTAACCCAACTAAAGCAATCGGTCACATCCGTAATATGCTTTTAGATCTAGGTTAATAGATTTAGCAGTAAAAAGAAGCGCACCATTGGGTGCGCTTTTTTTTGTCATATATAAAAGTGATGATAGTGAAAGTTATTCACTGTCATTGCAGAGTGCTATAAATGGATTTCATAGAAACGTAGTGAATTAAAAGTATAAAGTGATAGATAAATGGTTATTTATTGATGAAACGCTCGTTCAAGTCTGTCAAAAGGATTAGAAGATGTTATTATGTAACGTAGTAAAAAGAGAGAGGATAGGAATGTCAGCTCTCTTTTGTTTTTGTATATGAGATGAGGTAAAAATCGAACGTAGACTTTTGTCTTAATTGAAAGATCATTTTATATGTAGCACCATATCATAGATGAAAATACAAACAGTGTATTTCGCTAATTTATGAGAGGTATGTGTCAAAAAAATCAATTGAAAATGCTCGAACGTGTTAGCATTTAAAGCATCACTATATGTGAAAAATGACTTTGAATTGGGTACATTTTTTCTACAATTTAAGCGCTGTAGACGGTATATAAATGTTAATAAAGTCGCTTTAGAAAAGATAATGGTGCAAATTTTATTTTTTCTAAGACGATTTGCAAAAATTGCCCGATTTATGTCGGGTATTTCTCAATGAGTAATGATGCCGCTGAGGGCGTTATTGTTCATTAATCACATTGGGTAATCCTAATGTAGTGATAACGCCTCAAGGCTTAAGCCTAATGGGGACTAATGTCATATTACCAATTTGACATTACTAATCATGGGTTCGCTTAAAAAGCATCCTGAAATGTTTTGCAATAGGAAATGGGTCCACAAATGCAAGAAGTTGCTGACGCACTGCGTCTTGACACTGAACTTAGCGCTGACAGTGCAGCGTATATTGAAGAACTTTATGAGCAGTATCTAACGGCTCCAGACTCAGTAGAGGCTGATTGGCGTGAATACTTCGATAAATTCCCGAAAGGTGATCAACCACACAGCAATGTACGTGAGCAATTCCTATTATTAGGCCGTAATTCAAGCCGTGTTCAGCCTGTAGTGCAAAGTGCAGTAAGTTCTGAGCATGAACGCCGTCAAATCGGTGTATTACAGTTGATCGCTGCATACCGTAACCGTGGTCATCAAAACGCAAAATTAGATCCACTTGGTCTTGCAAAACGTGAAATCGTGCCTGATCTAGATCTTGCTGCGCACGGTCTAACGCAGTCTGACTTAGACACTGTATTTAATACAGGTAACCTTGCAATCGGTAAATCTGAAGCAACACTTGGTGAAATGGTTCAAGCAATGGAAGCAACTTATACTGCTTCGATTGGTGTTGAATACATGCACATTGTTGATACAAAAGAAAAACGTTGGATTCAACAACGCCTTGAAGGTACTCGTGGTCAATTTGGCTACACTGCAGACCAGAAAAAACATATCCTTGAACGTCTAACTGCAGCTGAAGGCCTAGAAAAATACCTTGGTAACAAATTCGTTGGTGCGAAACGTTTCGGTGTTGAAGGTGGTGAATCTTTCATTCCTATGGTGAATGAACTTATTCAACGTGCGGGTTCGGTAGGTTGTAAAGAAGTGGTTATCGGTATGCCTCACCGTGGCCGTTTAAACCTTCTTGTAAACATCATGGGTAAAAACCCAGCTGATCTATTTGGTGAGTTCGAAGGCAAATCTCTGCATAAAAAAGGCTCTGGTGACGTTAAATACCACCAAGGTTTCTCTTCAAACGTCATGACTCCGGGTGGCGAAGTTCACTTGGCATTAGCGTTTAACCCATCACACTTAGAAATCGTTGGACCTGTAGTAGAAGGTTCTGTACGCGCACGTCAAGTACGTCGTAAAGATATCGGTGGTGATGATGTATTACCAATCATCGTTCACGGTGATGCTGCATTTGCAGGTCAAGGTGTAAACCAAGAAACCTTCCAAATGTCACAAACTCGCGGTTATACCGTGGGTGGTACAGTTCATATCGTCGTGAACAACCAAGTTGGTTTCACAACGTCTGACCCACGTGATGCGCGTTCTACAGAATACTGTACTGACATCGCGAAAATGATCCAAGCACCGATCTTCCATGTGAACGGTGATGATCCTGAATCTGTATTATTTGTTTCTCAATTGGCACACGATTTCCGTCATACATTCCGTAAAGACGTTGTAATCGATATGTTCTGCTACCGTCGTCGTGGTCATAACGAAGCCGACGAGCCAGCTGCAACTCAGCCAATGATGTATCAAATCATCAATAAAAAAGCGACTACACGTACGCTTTATGCTGACAAGCTTGTACAAGAAGGTGTTCTTGATCGTGCTTCTGCTGATGCAATGGTTGAACAGTATCGTTCTGACCTTGAAGCAGGTAAACACGTTGCAAATGCGTTGGTACTTGAGCCAAATACAAAAATGTTTGTGGACTGGAAACCTTACCTAGGCCACGAATACACAGACAAATGGGATACCACTTTCCCAATCGAACGTCTAAAAGAGCTTGGTGCGAAAATGCGCGAGCTTCCAGAAGGCTTCGTGATGCAACGTCAGGTTGCTAAAGTGATTGATGACCGTCTGAAAATGCAGACTGGTGAAATGCCATTGAACTGGGGTGCTGCTGAAACATTAGCTTACGCGTCTCTTCTAGATGAAGGTTTCCTTGTTCGTTTAACAGGTGAAGACGTTGGTCGTGGTACATTCTCACACCGTCATGCAAAACTTCATAACCAAGTAGATGGTTCAACTTACATTCCATTATGTAACTTGAAAGAAAACCAACCACGTACAGCTATCTATGACTCATTATTGTCAGAAATGGCGGTTCTTGCATTCGAATACGGTTATGCAACGACTCTTCCGAAGAGCCTTGTCATTTGGGAAGCGCAATTTGGTGACTTCGCAAACTGTGCACAGGTTGTAATCGATCAGTTCATCGCGTCTGGCGAAACTAAGTGGGAACGTGTATGCGGTCTGACTATGCTTCTTCCACATGGCTTTGAAGGTCAAGGTCCTGAGCATTCATCAGCTCGTTTAGAGCGTTTCTTACAGCTATGTGCTGAAGAAAACATGCAAGTGATCACACCGACTACACCAGCGCAGATTTACCATGCGATGCGTCGTCAAGCACTTCGTCCAATCCGTAAACCAATGATCGTGACTTCACCGAAGTCTCTTCTTCGTCACAAACTTGCAACTTCTACATTAGAAGAACTTGCAAATGGTTCATTCCAAACTGTGATCGACGAAATCGACAACATCAACAAGTCAGACGTAACTCGTCTAGTGCTTTGTGGTGGTAAGGTTTACTACGACTTACTTGAAAAACGTCGTGAAAAAGAATTGAACAACACAGCAATCGTTCGTATTGAACAATTGTATCCGTACCCAGAAGCACGTCTTGCTGAAGTTCTTGCACAATATCCAAATGTTAAAGAATTGGTTTGGGCTCAAGAAGAACCGAAGAACCAAGGTGCATGGTTATTCATCGCTCCGCGTCTGTATGACGACGTGATGAAAGCGGGCAAACAAGTTCGTATTAGTTATGCAGGTCGTGAAGCTTCTGCTGCACCGGCTTGTGGTTCACCATATTTGCACGCAAAACAACAAGCTCAGCTCGTAAATGATGCTTTAGCTATCGTAGCTGAATAACAGGAGATTCTTAATAATGGCAACCGAAATTAAAGCACCGGTATTCCCAGAGTCAGTTGCTGACGGTACAGTTGCAACTTGGCACAAACAACCAGGTGAAGCAGTATCACGTGACGAAGTGATTTGTGATATTGAAACAGATAAAGTTGTTTTAGAAGTTGTAGCTCCTGCTGACGGTACGATTTCTGCAATTGTTAAAAACGAAGGCGATACAGTTTTATCGAACGAAGTGATCGCGACTTTTGAAGAAGGTGCTGCTTCTGGCGCTGCTCAAACTCAAGCTGTTCAATCAGAAGAGAAAGTAGAACAAGCTGCTGCGCAAACTCAAGCGGGTGCTGCTCCTGTTGTTGAACGTGCTCAACCTGTTGCTGATCAAGCTCCTGCAGTGCGTAAAGCATTGACTGAGTCTGGTATTGCTGCTGCTGACGTTGCTGGCACTGGCCGTGGCGGTCGCATCACTAAAGAAGATGTTGCTAACCACCAAGCTAAACCAGCTGCTCCTGCTGCTGCGCCATTAAGCGTTGCTGTTGGTGAACGTATCGAAAAACGTGTTCCTATGACTCGTCTTCGTAAGCGTGTTGCTGAACGTCTACTTGCTGCAACTCAAGAAACAGCAATGTTGACTACGTTCAACGAAGTAAACATGAAACCAATCATGGAAATGCGTGCGCAATACAAAGATGCTTTTGAAAAGCGTCATGGTGCACGTCTTGGCTTCATGTCATTCTTCGTTAAAGCGGCAACTGAAGCACTTAAACGCTACCCAGCTGTAAACGCTTCGATTGATGGCAATGACATCGTTTACCACGGTTTCTACGACATCGGTGTTGCTGTATCAAGTGACCGTGGTCTAGTGGTTCCAGTTCTTCGTGATACTGACCGCATGAACTATGCTGAAGTTGAAAACGGTATCCGTGCTTACGCTGGTAAAGCGCGTGATGGTAAATTGGGTATCGAAGATATGACTGGCGGTACATTCACTATTACTAATGGTGGTACTTTCGGTTCATTGCTTTCTACACCGATCTTAAATACGCCACAAACAGCGATTTTGGGTATGCATAAAATCCAAGAACGTCCTATGGCTGTAAATGGTCAAGTCGAAATCTTGCCAATGATGTACTTAGCGCTTTCTTATGACCACCGTCTAATCGATGGTAAAGAAGCAGTAGGCTTCCTTGTAACAATCAAAGAGTTGTTAGAAGAACCAGCTAAGCTAATCCTTGATCTTTAATACTTCAGAATAATGCAATGGGCTTAGAGCGATCCTCTAAGCCCATTTTTGGAGATACACATGTCTCAATTTGATTTAGTTGTTATTGGTGGCGGTCCTGGTGGTTATGAGGCTGCTATCCGCGCTGCTCAATTAGGCTTTAAAGTAGCTTGTATTGAAAAACGTATTCATAAAGGTAAACCATCTTTAGGTGGTACTTGCTTAAACGTGGGTTGTATCCCATCTAAAGCATTACTTGATTCATCGCACCGTTATGAAGATACCGTTCATCACTTAGATGACCACGGTATTACAACAGGTGAAGTGAAATTTGATCTTGCAAAATTACTTGATCGTAAAGACAAAATTGTTAACCAATTGACGATGGGTATCGATGGCCTACTTAAAGGCAATGGTATCGAATGGTTAAAAGGTACAGGTAAATTACTTGCAGGTAAGAAAGTTGAGTTTGTATCTCACGAAGGTGAAACTCAAATTTTAGAACCTAAATATGTAATCCTTGCATCGGGTTCTGTGCCAGTCAATATTCCAGTTGCTCCTGTAGACCAAGACATTATTGTTGACTCTACTGGTGCGCTTGAGTTCCCAGAAGTGCCTAAACGTCTTGGCGTAATCGGCGCGGGTGTCATTGGTCTTGAACTTGGTTCAGTATGGCGTCGTCTTGGTTCTGAAGTTGTTGTATTTGAAGCAATGGATGCATTCTTGCCAATGGCTGATAAAGCTTTGGCAAAAGACTACCAAAAAGTATTGACTAAACAAGGCCTTGATATCCGTGTTGGCGCTAAAGTTGCTGGTACAGAAGTGAATGGCCGTGAAGTTACGGTTAAGTACACGCAAGGTGGCGAAGACAAAACTCAAACTTTCGATAAGTTGATCGTTTGTGTTGGCCGTAAAGCATATGCAGAAGGTTTATTGGCTGAAGATTCAGGCATTAAACTTACTGAACGCGGTCTAGTTGAAGTAAACGATTGGTGTGCAACTTCGGTTGAAGGCGTATACGCAATTGGTGACTTGGTACGTGGTCCAATGCTTGCACATAAAGCAATGGAAGAAGGCGTAATGGCTGTTGAACGTATGCACGGTCACGCAGCTCAAGTGAACTACGACACAATCATCTCTGTCATCTACACACACCCAGAAGCGGCGTGGGTTGGTTTAACAGAAGAGCAAGCGAAAGAAAAAGGCCATGAAGTGAAGACTGGTCAATTTGGCTTTGCTGCGAATGGTCGTGCAATGGCTGCTGGTGAAAACGCAGGCTTTGTTAAGTTTGTTGCTGATGCGAAGACAGATCGTCTACTCGGTATGCACGTGATTGGACCTGCAGCGTCTGACATCGTACACCAAGGTATGATCGCACTTGAGTTTGTATCAAGTGTTGAAGACCTACAGTTAATGACTTTCGGTCACCCGACATTCTCCGAAGTCGTTCACGAAGCTGCACTTGCAGTCGATGGACGTGCAATTCACGCGATTCAGCGTAAACGTAAATAAGATGTAAAAAGAGCGGCTTAGGCCGCTCTTTTTTGTTTCAGATGGTTGTTTTAATTTGAATAATCATCTAAAAATAAAGATAAGAAATATTTTAAGATTTAAAAAGGTTAAAGCTGCTTTGACGGATGTCTGGGCTTTAATGGGTCATAACAAAGCGAAAAAACAGTAAAAGGTTGTTCAATGAATCTACACGAATATCAAGCTAAAGCGTTATTAAAAAAATATGGTATGCCAGTCCAAGAAGGCGTATTTGTAACAACCGCAGAAGAAGCAGTCAAAGCTTTTGAGCAATTGGGTGGTAAGTTTGCAGTTTTAAAAGCCCAAGTCCATGCAGGTGGTCGTGGTAAAGCGGGCGGCGTTAAAGTCGTAAAATCTGCACAAGAAGCCACTGATTATGTGAACCAAATGGTCGGCTCACGCTTAGTCACTTATCAAACAGATGCATTAGGTCAACCCGTCAGCGGTATTTTGGTATCTGAAGATGTTTATCCAGTAGAGCGTGAATTGTACCTAGGTGCTGTAGTTGACCGTTCTAGCCGTCGTGTGACCTTTATGGCATCGACTGAAGGCGGTGTTGAAATTGAGAAAGTTGCAGAAGAAACGCCTGAAAAAATTATTAAAGTTGAAGTAGATCCTCTAGTGGGATTGTTACCATTCCAAGCGCGTGAAGTGGCATTTGCTTTAAACCTAAAAGATGGTCAAGTGAATCAATTTGTCAAAATCATGTCTGCTGCGTATCAAGCATTCATTGAAAATGACTTTGCCTTATTTGAAATTAACCCGTTATCCGTACGTGAAAATGGCGAGATTTTATGTGTGGATGCAAAAATTGGTATCGACTCGAATGCCTTGTATCGTTTACCAGAAATCGCAGCACTACGCGATAAAACGCAAGAAAATGAGCGTGAGCTGAAAGCATCAGAATTTGATTTGAACTATGTTGCCTTAGAAGGCAATATTGGTTGTATGGTCAATGGTGCTGGCCTAGCGATGGCAACCATGGACATCATTAAACTCTATGGTGGTCAACCTGCAAACTTCCTAGATGTAGGCGGTGGCGCGACCAAAGAACGCGTAATTGAAGCCTTTAAAATCATTTTGGCAGATAGCTCTGTACAAGGGGTTTTAATCAACATTTTTGGCGGGATTGTACGGTGTGACATGATTGCTGAAGCAATTATTGCAGCGGTTCAAGAAGTAAATGTGACTGTACCTGTGGTTGTCCGTTTAGAAGGGAACAATGCAGAGTTGGGCGCAAAATTACTTGATGAATCAGGTTTGAAATTGATTTCTGCAAATGGCTTGGCTGATGCTGCAGAAAAAATTGTTGCTGCGGTAAAAGGCTAAGGGAGTAGAGATCATGAGCGTATTAGTTAATAAAGACACCAAAGTATTGGTACAAGGTTTTACCGGTAAAAACGGCACATTCCATTCTGAACAGTCAATTGCTTACGGCACAAAAGTGGTCGGTGGGGTGACTCCGGGCAAAGGCGGCACACAACATTTGAATCTACCCGTATTCAATACCATGAAAGAAGCTGTACGTGAAACGGGTGCAACGGCAACCTCGATTTATGTACCGGCACCATTTGTCCTAGATTCAATTATTGAATCGATTGATTCAGGTGTTGAGCTGATCGTTGTGATTACGGAAGGTGTGCCGACACTCGATATGCTAAAAGCTAAACGTTACCTAGAAACCTATGGTAATAATGCACGTCTAATTGGTCCGAACTGTCCAGGGATTATTACTCCGGGTGAATGTAAGATCGGTATTATGCCGGGGCATATTCATCAGCCGGGTAAAATCGGCATTATCTCGCGATCAGGGACTCTGACCTATGAAGCTGTAGCGCAAACCACGAAGCTGGGTCTAGGTCAGTCGACGTGTATCGGTATTGGGGGAGATCCAATTCCGGGCATGAACCAAATTGATTGCTTAAAGCTGTTCCAAGACGACCCGCAAACTGAAGCGATCATCATGATTGGTGAGATTGGTGGTACAGCAGAAGAAGAAGCGGCTGAATATATCCAGTCGAATGTAACTAAGCCTGTTGTCGGTTATATCGCGGGTGTGACTGCACCAAAAGGTAAACGTATGGGACATGCAGGCGCGATCATTTCGGGCGGTAAAGGTACAGCAGAAGAGAAATTTGCTGCTTTTGAAAAAGCCGGAATGGCCTATACCCGTAGTCCTGCTGAATTAGGTTCGACCATGTACGAAGTGCTGAAAGGCAAAGGTTTGGTTTAATCGCCATACTTAAACATCAAAAGAGAATCTTCGGATTCTCTTTTTTTTTTTACGCAAAAAAAGCGTATTTCAGCCGCTATGCAAAAGCCATAAGGGCATGGCTATGTGTTCTGCTTTGGGGTGCAGTGACGCTGCATAAACGGATGGAATATTGGTTGTTCAATAACTATGAAATGTAAAGAACACATAATAATCCGAATATGTGATGATTGCGGGGATGGTCATAGGTTTATGATTTTTAAAAATAATTTCGTATAGCGTGCAGTATATTGATTTTAGGGAAAATAACTAATTTAATTGAGATTTTTAATGGATCTTTATCATCAAAGAGCTTTTTTACTTGGATGAAGCCTAATATTTTCAATAGAAATTATTTTATTTGTAATTTTCTCAAGCCTTATACAAAGGATGGTAGATCAGGAATATGAGAAGGGGGAGCTTTAAAATTGGTGAAATTTGCTATCTCAGTGATGAAATTTTTTTAAGAAAATCTACATGAGCATATACATCTATAGTCAGCTATTATTTTTTAGTTGATGGTTTGAAGTGCAAAAACCTTGTTAGGCCCTATTTTCAATTTAATAAGCAATTTCCAAGTTTTATAAAAACAATAGATAGAACAAAATGTTATCGAGCTGAATATATAGAAGTAAATATCTTATTCTGTAAGATGAGAAGGATATATCAATTAATTGATTTTAAATATTTTGTTTCATAATTTTATGCTGTTTGCTCTATAGCTTCTAAATGAGTATTTTTATGAAATACGCCATTTGTTCATTGATTTAACATCAGGCTGTGATGCGAAATATAAATGTCAGAAACCATTAAAAGCGCTCTGATAAGACAGAAAATGTTGTTCATTTCTTTGGGAGATTGTATGCCCATAAGTACAAGTATCTAAGCCATAAAAAAAGCAGTGCGGACACCACTGCTGTCCCACAATTTTTCACAAGAGGAAGCTCATTTGAGCTTCCTCTTGTTTTATGGGTATTTTATCGGGTGAAAATAAAGCTTTTAAAGTTCTTCTTTCAAACAAATTCACTTGAATTATTC
>NZ_VOZT01000042.1:0-30607 GCF_013419625.1 Acinetobacter sp. YH12070
GTTTGGCCAGAAAAATGAGTCGTTCTCGCTGTTCTAAACTAAGTGGTACAGAAACAATCCGAGGCATGTGTGAACATCTGTTAACTAAAAAAACCTTTTCGCATGATTAGTTATTTTTGTCAACTTAATATCTTTCTTTATCAATTAGATCCACCAGTAATAACAGATCATTTATGGAACTCAAAATTTGCCTTCTGCTATAAGCTTATTGAGGTGGATGAAGAGTAAATTCATATTCAACGGTATAACTGAGATTTTTATCAACCATCGGAATAGGTTCAAGTCGCGCAACCAATAGGGATTTTTGTACTTTTTGATCAAAGCTTTTAGAGCCTGAACTTGCGATGAGTTTTGAGCTACCAATATAGCCTGTTGCAGCAATCACAGTGAGCTGTAGTTTGACAGGATGCTTATATGTTTTCATTTCAGACGCAGACAGCACATATTGTGGTGCATTTACCCAAGAAACTTCATACATTTTCGGTTTTACATGTGGATCAATTACATCTGCAACACGCGTAGGTTGGTATTCTTCTATAGGTGTTTTTAACAATTGCAATAATGCGTTGACCCGAGCATCTGTCGTGCGGTCTAGATTGCTGGCATCAACAGACGTTTTTACAACTTCAGATGCGCTCAGATTGCTATCTGCCCATGCTGTACCCACACATACGGGTAAAAAAACCGTTAAAACACAAATTCGACGTTTAACCATCTGCCTAAACAATGTTATGACCTTCAAATAAAGAGCCGTCAGTATAAAACATCCAAAAAAATAAAGACGCTTTCGCGCCTTTATATCAACCTCAGTTCCACCAATGATTCACATCATTTAGACTGAGCCAAAGCTTTTTCAATATCTTCATTCAAGGTTTCAGGCTTTGTCGTGGGTGCATAGCGGTTCAAGACCTGACCATTTTTCCCTATTAAAAACTTCGTAAAATTCCACTTAATGCCATTTCCCAATACGCCTTTCGAGTTATTGGTTAAATAACGGAAAATCACATGCGCTTCTGGGCCTTTTACATTCACTTTGGCAAACATTGGAAAAGATACGCCATAGTTTTTTTGACAAAATGCGCCAATTTGATCATTTGAACCCGGATCTTGTCCGCCAAATTGGTTGCATGGAAAACCTAAAACCTCAAAACCTTGATCTTTATACTGTTCGTAAATTTTCTCCAAACCAGCAAATTGAGGAGTAAATCCACATTTACTAGCGGTATTTACAATTAATAAAACCTGGCCTTCATAATCTGCAAAGGATTTATTACTTCCGTCCAGTAATTCTGCTTCAAACTGGTGAATGGTGGTCATGGATAAGTTTCCTCATCATTTTTTTGTTTTGTTTCTAATTCTAAGGATGCTGAATTAATACAATAACGCAATCCAGTCGGCTGTGGTCCATCAGGGAAAACATGCCCTAAATGTGCGTCACAATGATGACAAACAATTTCTGTTCTGACCATACCGTGTGTCGTATCTACATTTTCTTCCACCGCAGCAGGTTCAATTGGCTTATAAAAGCTCGGCCAACCACAACCGCTATCGTATTTTGTTTCAGAAGAAAAAAGCGGTTCCCCGCAACAACGACATACATACGTGCCAGCTTGTTTCGTATTCCAATATTTTCCAGTGAAAGCTTGCTCCGTGCCTTTCTGACGCGTTATGCGAAACTCTTCTGGTGACAATTCTCTTTGCCATTCTCTTTCTGTTTTATTGAGTTTTCCCATGATGACGTCCCTTTATATCGTGGTATTTAAAATAGGATAATCCTATATTTACGTCATTCATTCTTAAATTTCTAGTCTTTATTCAACAATTTACAAAATCTATATAATGACCAAAAAAGCAAAAGGTAAGCAAATATAAAATCATGGTAAGCAAAATACCAAATTAAATGCTTTTTTGTGAGCAACTTTAGTGATAATCTTAGCCCTACTCTTGCTCAGGATAAAAAAATGTCGCAGAAAAAGAGCGTAATTTTTAAAAATCTGCTGCCCGTGATCAAACAATATCAACAGGCAGGGTTTACGCATGAAAAAATAGTTGCTTTACTCAGAGACGAACATCATCTCGATTTAGTAACGACCGAGACATTTAAAAGCTATTTATACCGTTATGCAAAAGTGACCTCCACTCTTTCCGAGAATATAAAAATGCCGAATACGTTTAACACCACACGCGAAATTAAGAAATCGTCTAAGCTCGAGCATGTTTGCTACGACATTCGCGGACCAGTGTTGCGAGCGGCCAATGAGATGGAAGAGGCTGGCCATAAAATTATTAAATTAAATATTGGTAACCCTGCTCCTTTTGGTTTTGAAGCACCTCAAGAAATTATTAACGACGTGGCACTCAACCTGCCAAATGCAATTGGTTATACCGACTCAAAAGGCATCTTCCCTGCGCGTAAAGCGATTTGTCAGTATTATCAACAAAAAGGCATCTTAAACATGCACGTCAATGATGTGTATGTCGGAAATGGCGTATCTGAACTGATCGTGATGGCGATGCAAGGTTTGCTCGACGATGGCGATGAAATGCTGGTGCCAATGCCAGATTATCCGCTGTGGACAGCAGCAGTTAACCTTTCTGGCGGTACTGCCATTCACTATAAATGTGATGAAGAAAATTTCTGGTATCCAGATATTGCCGACATGGAAAGTAAAATCACACCGAATACTCGCGGTATCGTGGTGATTAACCCGAATAACCCAACAGGTGCGGTTTACCCACGTCATGTGCTTGAGCAAATTGTGGCTCTTGCGAAGAAATACGACTTAATTTTATTTGCTGATGAGATTTACGACAAGATCGTTTATGACGGTATTGAGCATGTCTCTGTTGCATCTTTAGCAGGCGATCAGCTATGTATTTCATTCAATGGCTTATCTAAAGCGTATCGAATTGCAGGTTACCGTTCAGGCTGGATGGCAATTACAGGCGATAAATCACGTGCGCTAGACTACATTGAAGGTTTAGACATGTTGGCGTCGATGCGTCTATGTGCCAACCACCAAGCGCAATATGCGATTCAAACAGCTTTAGGCGGTTATCAATCAATTAATGATCTCATCCGTCCGGGCGGCCGTTTATATGAACAACGGAACATTGCTTGGGAAATGTTGAATGATATTCCGGGTGTGTCTTGTGTGAAACCAGAGGGTGCTATGTACTGCTTCCCTAAACTGGATCCTGAAATTTACCCAATTCAAGACGATGAGAAATTCATGTTGGATTTCCTCCGTGCTGAAAAAGTACTTTTGGTTCAAGGTACAGGTTTTAACTGGCCGACACCTGATCATTTCCGTGTGGTGTTCTTGCCTGCTGAAAATGAACTACGTGAAGCACTGACTCGTTTAGGTCGTTTCTTGGCGAAAATGCGTTAATTCATAAGTGCTTTAAAAATAAAAAAACCGTACGCCATGTACGGTTTTTTTATTACTGTATCTTTAAATTTGATTTCTTACTGTACTCACACCACAGCTATCTTTTTGAATAGTTAAGTTTTTATAAATTTATTTTGAGCTTAGACCTTAGTCAAAACTTTAAGATCTGTTGATTTTTCTACAGCATATTCATGTTATTTTTTAACCAATCATAAAAACACATGAGTACGGGATGTTCTCAAACAAAATTAAACTGAGCCTATTTCTCTGTCTAAGCATGTGCCTAGGCATCGGGATATTACGTTTTTCCTATACCGCACTCCTCCCTTCAACCCGCGAAGCATTTGGTTGGAGCTCAAGTTTTGCCAGCATCTTAGGTAGTGCCAATTTGCTCGGCTACTTAATCGGCGCATTTTGGGCCATGAAATTACCCCAAAATAAAAGCATGGTGAGCTACATCCAACTCGCGGCTATTGCAGGGACACTCAGTTTACTCAGTTGTGCATTTTCAGGTTTTTCAGAAATTTGGTACAGCACTTGGCGCGTAATTTCAGGGATCAGTGGCGGCTTACTGATGATCCTCTCCCCAAGTGTCGTTGCCCAATGTTCAGTGCTTCAAGATCGCTTTAAAATCAACTTTATTGGTTTTAGCGGCATTGGCTTGGGGGTCTTAATGGCAACGCTATTTTTGCCTTACATCCAACAAATGTCGACAAAGTGGGCTTGGTTGATTTTATTTTCTTTTTCAAGCCTGATTTGTATTTTACTCAGCGTACTTTTGAAGAGTTTTAAAACACAGCTCACATCATTCACCACGATTTCAGCTGCAGAACATAAAGTTGATGGAATTTTCTATTGTCTCTTAATCGTGTATAGCACCAGTGCTTTTGCTTACGTGCCCCATTCATTATTTTGGATTGACTATTTAACTCACACCCTACACCTGAGCCCGATCGGGATCAATTTCAATTGGATTTTATATGGTCTGGGGAGTGCTTTAGGGGCATTTGCTGCTTACTGCCTAGCACAAAAACTGGGAAATATCAGCGCTCTTAAAATTTTATATAGCTGCTATGTCTTGGCGATTTTTATAGCGTTCATTAATATCCATCCACTTTTTACTTTTTTGTCTTCTTTTGCGACAGGCTTGCTCAATCCGGCAGTGGTTTTTCTCACCTCTTATACCATTTTGCAAATCTATGGTAGCGCCTATAAAAAGCTCTGGAGTATTGCAACCCTGTGCTTTGCATCAATTCAATTGATCGGTGGTTTAAGCTTTAGTTTTTTACAGCGAATTGGTATTGATTATTCACAGCAATTTATTTTGGCCGCATGCGTACTCGGCATTGGAACAATGCAACTCTTTTGGTTCACTCGCACAGCAAAATTGAGCAAAAATACCGTCTAGGTAGATCACAAGACATTCAACTGCATAATCATTCACACATACAAAAGTCATGCATACAAAGAAAAGACCTATATAAATAGGTCTTTTCATTTTGATAAATCGTGAATGGGCTAAGCTTTTTTCAGCTTTTTCTTTAATTTTTTCAGAGCAGAATTATGCTTTGAAATTTTGTTCAACCTCGCTTTAATTTCCTTTTTAAGTGATTTGGTTTTCTTAGACAAATTCATCTCCTTCTCGTCTACGTATAAAACTTAAATTTCGATCAATTAAAAACCATTCGGCCAAATGAACTTTGATTCACAAAGTCTTTAGCCTACTAATGATGTTGTTGACGCTGATTTCGTTGATGTGGCTGTTGTTTCTGTTTCTTTTGGTCTTGTTGCTGTTGCTGTTGTTGTTGTTGCTGATCATTTTGCTGCTGTTGATCAGATTGTTGGTTTTGTTGATGCTGTTTACGAGACATTTCATTTCTCCTTATCATCATAAGTATCACAATGTACTGTTACTAGATGTACATCTACTAAAGGACAACAACCAATGTACCGCTAATTTTCATGGAACCAACCCGATAAATGTTTCGAATTACGTCATTGTAAAATTTATGGAGAATAATTAATTTGAAATCAATCCCCCTCTATTTTCTGCATTACCTAAGTTCACTCGAATAGTGCGGTTTTAAACTTTTAGTAACATGACAAGCATGCCAGACCATCTGATTGATTGCGTGAAGTCACCTTTTGATTGCTGTTTTTTGAATGGTATTGAGAAGCTATGATTCTGTGTTTTTAATGTTTAGTCCTAAAAAAGGACTGAATGATTCAATCCTTTTTACCTAGCCTTTTATGCATCTAGCTTTTTTACACCTAGATTAGCAAATAAAGTTAGTCCATATGCTCAATGATGGCTTGTCCAAACTCCGAACAACGCAAGAGTTTTGCACCTTGCATGAGTCGTTCAAAATCATAGGTCACTGTTTTGGCTTCAATCGCCCCCGCAATACCTTTAATAATTAGATCTGCCGCTTCAGTCCAGCCCATATTTCGCAGCATCATTTCTGCAGACAGAATAATAGACCCAGGGTTTACTTTGTCTTGACCCGCATATTTAGGTGCAGTGCCATGTGTCGCTTCATAAACTTGTACCGCGCCACCAATATTGGCACCCGGTGCAATACCAATACCGCCAACTTCAGCCGCCAAGGCATCCGAAATATAGTCACCGTTTAAATTCAGGGTAGCAATAACTGAATAATCGGTCGGACGCATGAGAATTTGTTGTAAAAAAGCGTCTGCGATCGCATCTTTAATCACGATCTCTTTACCCGTTTTCGGATTTTTTATTTTGACCCAAGGACCGCCATCCAAGAATTCACCACCAAAGCGCTCAACTGCGACTTCATAGCCCCACTCTTTAAACGCTCCTTCGGTATATTTCATGATATTACCTTTGTGCACCAAAGTGACATTCGGCTTATCGTTATCAATGGCGAATTGAATGGCCTTACGCACCAAACGCTGAGAACCTTCTTTAGATACAGGCTTAATCCCGATACCGCAATTTTCCTCAAAACGAATCTTAGTAACACCCATTTCCTCTTTAAGAAATTTGATCATTTTCTTGGCTTCAGGTGAATCTGCTTTCCATTCGATCCCAGCGTATATATCTTCTGAGTTCTCTCGGAAGATCACCATGTCTGTACGTTCAGGATGCTGAACAGGTGAAGGAACGCCCTTAAACCAACGTACTGGACGCACACAGACGTAGAGGTCTAATTCTTGACGTAATGCAACATTCAGCGAACGAATACCGCCACCGACAGGCGTCGTTAACGGCCCTTTAATTGAAACTACAAATTCGCGTAAAGCCTCAAAGGTTTCTTCAGGCATATAGGTGCCATAAATTTTATTGGCTTTTTCACCACAATAGACTTCCATCCATTCTATTGCACGTTTTCCACCATAAGCTTTTTGTACTGCGGCATTCACTACGGTTTTCATCACGGGCGTGATATCAACACCAATACCATCACCTTCAATAAATGGAATAATTGGATTATTGGGAACATTGAATGATAAGTCTGAATTTACTGTAATTTTTGTCCCATCCACTGGAACGACGATCTTCTGATAACCCATTTTTATGATCCTCCCTGAGAAGCGAGTGAAAAAATAATTGCTGTTTGATAAGACTTTTAATTGCGCTTCACGCATAATACTCTAAAGCAAATCTACCTTTTTTGAGATTTAGATGGGAAATAGCTGCATTTCCCTATTGAATAAATCTTAACCAATTTGAATTATTGTAATTAATAGAAGTTATTTCCTATGAAAATCGTCATCTTAAACAAGCCATATGACGTGCTCTCCCAATTCCGTAAAGACGAAGCGCATATGACCATATCTGACTTCGTGGACGATCCTAGTCTACGTATTGCAGGTCGTTTAGATATGGACTCTGAAGGTTTGGTATTTTTAACTGATCATGGTGGTTTAAATCAGTACATCACCAATCCTGAAAATAAAAAGTTCAAAACCTACTTAGTGCAAGTCGATGGCGACATCACAGAAGAAGCGCTTGAACAATTACGTAAAGGCGTTGAGCTAAAAGATGGTATGACTTTGCCAGCCAAAGCCATTAAAGTGCAACAGCCAGAATGGTTATGGGATCGTGATCCTCCTGTACGTTTCCGTGCAAACATTCCAACCTCTTGGGTTGAAATCCAAATTTGCGAAGGCCGTAACCGTCAAGTTCGTCGTATGACTTCAGCAGTAGGTTTCCCGACTTTACGTTTAATTCGTACACGTATTGGTGCCATCGATTTAGTTCAATTGGGTTTAGAACCAGGTGAAACCAAAGAAATTGAGCCTTTACTGTACCCTGACTTTCAAAATGTACCTGCAGAAGAACCTTACCGTTCGCGCTCTTATGTGAAAAAACCAGGCGGTACAGGTGGTAAGCCAATGGTTCGTAAGAATAAAGACGGATCCGTGAAAAAGTCAGGTACAAAACGTATCTGGCAAATGGATGAGAGCGAAAAACCAAAACGCCGTACCAATGGCACAACTCGTCCGAATACTAAAGCCCCTCGTGGCCGCGGTCGTAACGGACGTTGATATTATTTCTTAAAAATTAGTTTGAAAAAAGCTTACGCCAGTGAGCTTTTTTTTCAATAAAAATGTATCTATGAAGCATAATTTATACAACTTTACTTGCTACTAACGAATCTCTCAGTGATGGCTTTAATACTTGAACCTCACCTGTTTCATGTCTTAATATTCTATATGAATAAATATTTTCAGTTTCTAATCCGTAAATATTCTGAAATCTCATCTTAAATTTAAAATCCAAATCATTGATTTTTGCTGATAAAAAATCATTAGTATAAGTGTCATTCAAACAATCTAGCCTTAATTTAAATTCAATAGACTCATCAACTAATATTTTCATTTCACGCTGATAAATTGTGTCATCCAAAGTCATTAATAAAACAATTCTTGATTCATTAATTCTCGAATAAACACTAAAAATTAATGAGCATAACTTTTCAGGCTTATTAGTTAATAGATCTCTAATATCAACAATTTCTAATTTTGGAGTGCATAATTCTAAGTAAGGTTGGCATGAATTATGATTCATTCTCAATTGTTCTGACTGTAGCTGAGCAAGATACCCTTGCTGTTTAACGCTCTCCTTCATCTCATCAATTTGCAATTGAAGCGCTCTTTCTTGCTGTTCCAAAGCTTTGGTATTTTGATCCAACTGTTTACCTTGTTGTATATACCCCATAATCAGCCAAAAGAATGCAATTGGCGCAAAAATGCCTGCAAGAGCATCTCCTAATTCATTTAAAGATGATGAAGATTCTAAACCTCCAAAAAACCAAACAATAATAATTACAGTCAACCAAATGCCTGTAATAGCAATACCCCAATTTAAACTTTTTTGATTCATCTTTTACTAATAAAAAACCCATACCTAAGTATGGGTTTTACATGAAAATTAAATACTTATCAAATTAAGCTTTTAACCACTTCTCAGCTTTAGCCTGATCTTCAACTTTAAGTTCAACTTCCGTCAATTCTGAACCTGCCGCTTCTACTTCAAAGCTCATCAACTCATCACGGCGGAATGCCAGTACGGTATAAGTTCCATCTTGCTTGGCATATTTTTCTGCCAATTTAACTGTCGCTTTTAGACCATCAATTGCAATAATCACATCATTTGCAGACAAGCCAGCTTTTGCTGCTGCACCATCACGGCGAGCGGACTGAACCAACATTCCTTCAGGCTTATCAGCAAGTTTTAGACCAAATGGCAATGATTTGTCATTTTTAAGCGTGTAGCTTAGGCCAAACTCAGGGAATAATTGGTCTAACGGCAATTCATCTGTAGTATTAATCAAGTGATTGATTTGTTCTAACCAATCATCACCTGTTAATTCATTACATAAATTGAAAATAGTCCGTTCATTGACTTGAATGCCATTTTGCGCATTTTCATATAGCTTACGCATTAAGGCATCAAGGCTAGAACCGCGTAGGCGTAAGCCTAGATCTAAACACAATGCAACGAGGCAACCTTTGTTGTAGTAACTTGTACCTGCGTTATTTGAGTTTTCATCCTGACGGTAGAATTTCACCCATGCATCAAAGCTTGATTCAGCCACAGTTTGAATCTCACGACCCGGATTTTGCAAATAGCGATCTATTTGTGCTTTTAAAAGCTTGATATAAGAATCCTGATTGATCACACCGCTGCGCAATAAGATCAAATCATCATAATACGATGTAAAACCTTCAAAAATCCAAAGCAAAGAGGTATAACCTTCTTTGTTGAGGTCATAATTCACAAAGTTTTCTGGACGGATAAATTTTACCAACCATGAGTGGAAATATTCATGGCTGCATAACCCTAAGAAACGTTGATAATCTGCCGATGGTTCTACAGGTTCATTGGCTTTTGGTAAATCATCACGCGGGCTAATTAAACTCGTACTGTTTGGATGCTCTAAACCACCATAGCTATTGGCCATTGCCATGGTCATAAAGGTATAGTCTTTAAATGGCGCCGAACCAAACATTGAAATTTCAGTCGAACAAATTTTTTCGATGTCTTGCTGCATACGCTGCGCGTTCATAGCATGTTTGCCCGACACCACAAACTCATGCGGAATGCCGTTGGCTTCAAAACTAAAACGGGTTTGTTCCGCTAGTTCAAACGGTGCATCAATTAACTGAGCATAGTTATCTGCATATAAGGTATAACGACCTTTCACTAAACTTTTTGACTTTAATCCAGTCGCAAGTTGGAAATGCTTTAACTCGGGTGGCAAGAAAACTTCAACCTCAATGGCTGTATCTTCTTGGTCAACTAAACCTAAACATGCGCAAGCTGGATTGACATATAAACGGCTTTGATCGACATAAGCACCACGGACCGATAAATCGAAGGCATATACATCATATTCAACCGTGATCAACTCATGATCTGTATTGAATAAACGCCATTTATTTTTTTCAAATTTCTCAATTTGTAACAAACGCCCATCTTCATCATATGCTCGAACGGCTTCGATATGCTTCGAAAATTCACGGATTAAGTAACTTCCGGGAATCCAAGTAGGCAACGAAAGCACCTGTGTAGGATTTGCCAAGAAACGTGCAGTGACATGGACTAGATGCTGACGATAATCGTCAAATTCGATTTGATAATGCAACATAATGGGCGATATAAAATTAGTAAAAGATAACTTATCAATTAGATTAACATTTTTTACAACTGAATGCGGAACTGTCGCAATTGTCTACAATTATGACTAGTCAGCAGAAAAAAAAAGGCATAGCATGCCTAAAAATTTTTTCGTTTTACCACCAACGGAATGGTTGGTTAAGGAACCTCATTGAAACACGTGATCTACCTCATCGCGCTGCTTAGTTTTCTATGCTCCACGATAGCAAATGCTGCCCTTTTAAATATTGTCCCTGAAACTGTTGAAGCTGAAGCTTGGACCATTTTAGATCCTCAGTCGGGTCAGGTGATTGCAGAACATAATAGCCATGTTCAGCGTGCCCCTGCTTCACTTACCAAAATGATGGTGGCTTATATTGCTTTAAAGGAAATTAAAGCAGGTCATTTAAAGAAAAATGAAATCCTAACCGCAACCCCAGTTGTACAAGTGGTTCAATGGGATGAATCACAAATGTATCTCAAAGCAGGCGAACAAATTTCAGTTGATCAGCTTTTGGCAGGTCTTGTGGTCATGTCTGCCAATGATGCCGCTGTGACTTTAGCTGAACGCATTTCTGGTGATATTCCAAAATTTATTGAACGCATGAATAAAGAAGCCAAAGCTTTGGGCATGAATGATACCAATTTTCAAAATCCAGCCGGTATTACCATGCCAGAACATTATTCATCGGCGGCTGACCTTGCACGTTTAGGGCAAGCACTTGTTACCGAAACACCTGACTATTTGAATTATTCTAAACAACAAAGTTTTAGTTATAATCACCGTTTCCACCATGCAACTAATATTTTACTCAAACAAGATCCCACCGTTGATGGCTTAAAAACAGGTTTTACTAAAGCTGCAGGTTATAATTTAGCTTTAACAGCCAACCGTTTGATTGCAAATCCCGATACACCAGAGCGTCGTTTGATTGTTGTTGTATTAGGAGCAAAAAGTGGCTTAAAACGTGCTGAAGTGGCTCACAGCCTCATGAACTTGGCTTATACCTATACCCGTAATGAAGTTGCAATCAAAGATAAGCAATTAATTGCAGAATTACCTGTGGTTAAATCAACCTTGAAAATGTTTAAGGTAGAAACTCAACAACCTAAGCTGATTACAACTTCACTTTATGATCAAGCTTATGCCATCGATTTAAAAGCTTTTGACCCAACACAGCAACGTATTCTTTTAAATACAGGCAATGGTCAAATTCAAGCCATTGAACCACTTCACGAAACACAGACTAAACTGAGTGTTGAAGTAAATGAAAAAGAACTCACTGCGCCATTGGCTGAAGTGATGAAATTAGCTACCGTTACGGTTTATCAAAATAATCAGCTGATCAATACCTTTGATATCGAAGATGACGTGCAAATTGAAGAAGCCAATATTTTTGAGCGTTTCATGATGTGGATCAAAGGTCTTTTTAGCATCTTTAATACTGATTCAGCAGAAGTTAAAACCTACCCTTTAGGTCAATGATGTGATTATGTAACTTGTAAGACAATTCGTTATTCGTGCAAAAAAGAAGATGGCATACTCGTGCCATCTTCTTTTTTCAACAATAATAAAATAGGTAATTCAATGAATAACGCTGATGACTCCAAGTTACACCATATTGTCATTGTCGGTGGTGGTGCCGGTGGTTTAGAACTGGTCACCCAACTCGGTGATTTACTCGGTAAAAAAAAGAAAGCGCGCATTACCCTCGTAGATATGAAACTCATGCATGTCTGGAAACCCCTTTTACATGAAATTGCCGCAGGGACGATGTCGGTTAGTGAAGAAGAAATTAACTACTATGCACATGCTGCGAAGCATCATTATGAATTTGTCTTGGCTAAGTTTGAAAATGTTCAGCCTGCTGAAAAAACCATTCAGCTCAGCAAAGTCCAACAAGGTAAATATGAATCCACTCAAGAACAACTGCAACTGAGTTATGACACCCTTGTTCTTGCTTTAGGCTCAGTTTCCAACGATTTCAACACGCCGGGCGTGTATGAACATTGCCACTATTTGGACAGCCTGCAACAAGCTGAAATCTTCCAACAAGATCTCTTACAGTTATATTTGGATGCCCAAAATAGCAATACAGCACGTGAGTTGAAAATTGCCATAATTGGCGCAGGTGCTACGGGGGTTGAACTTTCAGCAGAATTAGTTGAAGCCAAACATAATTTTTATAAATATGGTTTAAATAAAATTCATCCTCAAAGCGTACAGATCAATTTGATTGAAGGTGCTGATCGGATTCTGCCTGCACTCCCTGAAAAAATGGCCGAGCATGCACAGCAGCAATTACAACGCATGAAAATTGAGGTCTTAACCTCTAAACGTGTGGAAAAAGTCGATGCTGAACATGTTTATTTTAATGATGGAAGCAAAATTAAAGCCGAACTAAAAGTTTGGGCGGCAGGCATTAAAACACCAGAAGTAATTTCTAAACTTGAAGGCTTTGAAAAAGACCGCATGGGGCGTTTAAGTGTATATGCAACATTACAAACTAAGGCACACCCAGATATTTTCGCGTTTGGTGATTGTGCACATTGCCAACCGCGTGCAGATGAGCCTGTCCTCGGCCCACGCGCTCAAGTGTGGCCAGCCAACAAGCGTCATTTCTCGTGGATTGTTTAAAGGCGCGTATCCGTGGTCAACAACTCCCAATGTTCGTATTTTCAGACAAAGGCTCCCTAGTCTCATTAAGCAAGCATAAAGCGGTTGGTGAACTTTTAGGTCAGGTCAATGTTCAAGGCTTTGTTGCCAAATCAATGTACGTTTCACTTTATCGAATGCATCAAGCCACAATTTACGGCTACGCACATGCAGGACTATTAACGGCTAAAGATTTTGTTACACGAAAAATTGCGCCTAAAATTAAATTGCATTGAAATTTACAGATTTGCCCCGATTAATGAAAAAATCATCATAAACATTTAAAAATTGCATTTTTTTGATAAATTTAGTCTACAAAAGTGCAATTTCACTTTATGATGTAACCCTTAAAAAATTGAATGGATCAATAACATGACTGCTATTGCAAATAACTCTGTGGTTTCTTTCCACTACACATTGACTAATGCAGAGGGTGAAACTCTCGACCAATCTCAAGGTGAGCCACTAGCATATTTGCACGGCGCTGGTAACATCATTCCAGGTCTTGAAAAAGCTCTTTTAGGCAAAACAGTTGGTGAAAAATTCACTGTAACTGTACCTGCTGCCGAAGGTTATGGCGAATACAACCCTGATCTCGTTCAAGAAGTTCCTGCTCAAATGTTCCAAGGCGTGGATAACATCCAACCAGGTATGCAATTCCAAGCTCAAACTGATGACGGCGTACAAATCGTGACAGTTAAAGCGGTTGAAGGCGACAACGTTGTTGTTGATGCGAACTTTCCACTTGCTGGTCAAGATTTAACTTTCGAAGTTGAAATCGTTGAAATCCGTGAGGCTTCTGCTGAAGAACTTGAACACGGTCACGTACACGGTGCAGGCGGTCACCACCACTAAGATCTTCTGATCTCTAGTGCAAAAAGGCAAAGTTTTTACTTTGCCTTTTTTATTGCGCCTGATATAGGTATGCCATATAAGAACTTTTCAAACTATTAAATACAAAAAAGCAGGCCATAGCCTGCTTTTTTTAAATGGATAATTAATTCATAATATTAACGACGTTGGTTATAAACCTGCTGCGCTGCTGGTAGATTTTTACGCATCGCTTCAATACGTTGTGAGTTTGATGGATGCGTAGACAGGAATGATGAACCTCCCGCACCTTCAAGCTTGTTCATTTTTTCCCAAAGTGTAATCGCCGCTTGTGGGTTATAACCTGCACGTGCCATTAACATTAAACCACCTTGGTCAGCACGGCTTTCTAGAGAACGTGAATACGGTAACCCTATACCGATTTGACTACCTAACTGCGCAGCAGCAGTGCCCAATTGACCGACATTATTGCCTGCGGCACTTAAACCAATATTCAGCGCAAGATCCGTTAAAGCTTGAGCACCCAATTTACTTTTTGCATGTTCTTCAAGAGCATGGACCATTTCATGTCCCATAACCGCTGCAATTTCTGCATCAGTTAAATTTAGTTTATTGACGATACCTGTATAAAATACAACTTTACCGCCTGGAGCTACAAAGGCATTGACTTGATCAGATTTCATGACCGCCAATTGCCATTGGAACGCTTGACCCGTTTGGTTCATTTGGTCTGCATAAGGACGTAGTTTTTGGAATACAGTATTAATGCGCTTATATGTACTCGAAGAGGTATCGAGCTGATTTTTAGAACGCGCATCTGTCACCATTTTGTTATAACTTTGTGTTGCTTGCGCGTTCAATGTAGCAGTATCCGCTCCTGCCATATCTGCCACTGTCGCACAGCCCGAAATCGTCATTACACCGGCCATACACAGGCTCGTTAGAATTATTTTTTTCATTAAGGATACTCCAGACCATTAAAATATAAGTGAATTTATGGATATTATATTCTTATGGTTTGGAGCTTAAAACGAAGTTATAGCGACTTATAATAGTATTTATGTAATTTTTTTAAGCTGAAAATTGAAGAACCAACCAATAGATTAAACAAACCACATTCAAACCTAAATAAACATGCATTAATGGCTTGATTTTTTCTTCTAACTGCACATTTTTTCGCTTAAAAAATAGGACAGCATTTTGTATCAAAACTATAGGTACAAGAATACAGGCAATAATCACCGACAACCCAATCAGGGCTTGATAAATTAATTGTGGATCTTGAGTTTGGGCACGAATGATCATCATAGCAATAGTGGGTGCTCCCCCCATCGCAAATAATAAAGAATAAAAAATGGTGGTCGAAATATTCTTTTGCATCCTGCACTTCTCTTCCTAATTCAAATTGCATTTTAGCAACTCACCACAAAGTGTATAGCGTACTAAAATGCAACTTTAGTCTTGAAAACAGCCGATATTAACGACGTACACTCGAAGGTGTCGCATTTTTATAATATTGCTGTGCTTCTGGCATCATTTTTTGCATAGCAGCAATACGGTCATTATTGCTTGGGTGTGTAGACATAAATTTGCTCAGTGCGTCGTTGCCACTGTTATCATTCGCATTCATTTTTTTCCACAATGAAATCGCCGCTTCTGGATTGTATCCAGCCTTTGCCATCATCACTAGGCCACCTTTGTCTGCGCGGCTTTCCAAATTACGTGAATACGGCAAGCCCACACCAAATTGACTACCCAAATCAAGCAAGGTTGCACCATAGCCGCCTGCAGCATTGCCTACATATTGTGAACCGATACTCACCGCAAGATTGGTTAGTGCTGAAGCGCCAATTTTATTTTTTGCATGTTCTTCTAAGGCATGAACCATTTCGTGACCCATGATTGCAGCGACTTCATCATCCGTGAGTTTGAGGGTTTCGACGATTCCTGTATAGAAAACAACTTTCCCGCCGGGTGCAACATAGGCATTGATTTCTTTAGACTTGATCACGGCAACTTTCCAATCAAAAGCCTGACCCGTTTGATTCATCTGATCTGCAAATGGTTTCATTTTCCAGAAAACACGGTTTACTTTTTGATAAGTCGCAGACTTGGTATCGAGCACTTGTTTGGTCTGAGCGTCTTTCAGCATTGCGTTATAAGACTGTGTTGCCTGTAAGTTCAAAGATGCAGAATCAGCACCTGCAAGATCAGCAATCGTGGTACAACCTGATAAAGAAGCTGCTACGGCAAAGCATGCCAAAGATTTTTTATAATTCATCATGATCTCTAGTTATTTATAAAGAGTGTCAAATATATACAAAAAATTGACTGACTCAATATTTTTATGCTTATTTTTTCAAAATCTTTATTTTTCCATTATTTAAATTTAATATCTGATGTTACCCCGTAAAAATAATTTCACATTTTTTAAATACTTTTAAGTATACGACGGAGTCTTACATCTAGGGCTTAAATAAAGGGATTAACCTTCGGCTGGAGGTACCTCTTACGAAACGTTGTTTCTCATTTGGCAAAATGAGAAGCGTGCTTCGCAAGGAAACCATCTTGCGGTGCAATGCACCTCACCGACAAAACTCGTTCACTAGTGTCAAATTATTCACAGTATTGCAATAACATTTTTAATTAAAAGTTGTCCTGTCTCAAACACTTGCGGATGACCTTACCGCGTATCATTCTTTTATTTGAATCAAATGGCACTTCGGATGTTACTAAGTATTCTCAGTTTATAATACATGTCGTTTTTTGAAGTTTTATTCTTCGCTATATAAAAAAAGCCCCGCTTTCGCGAGGCTTTTGACATCTTAATTCAACAGCACATTATGCGTCGAATGGATGACGTAATACGATTGTTTCATCACGGTCTGGACCAGTTGAAATGATGTCGATTGGACATTCAATCAATTGCTCTAAACGTTTCACGTAGTTAATTGCATTTTGTGGCAATTGACCTAGTGATTTCGCACCGAAAGTAGACTCAGACCAACCTGGCATAGTTTCGTAGATTGGTTTTAAAGTTTCAAATGCAAGCGCATCAGAAGAACCTACACAACCTGAATCAGCTGCTTCGTAACCTACACAGATTTTCACTTCTTCTAAACCATCAAGAACATCAAGTTTAGTTAAGCAAATACCTGAAAGTGAGTTCACTTCTACAGAACGGCGTAGAATTTCAGCATCAAACCAACCACAACGGCGTTGACGGCCAGTAGACGCACCAAATTCTGAACCAACTGTACCTAAGTGTTTACCGATTGCATCACCAACATCGTTAGCAGCATCATAAACAAGTTCAGTTGGGAACGGACCAGCACCTACACGAGTTGTGTACGCTTTAGTAATACCCAATACATAGTCAAGGTGTAATGGACCAAGACCTGAACCTGAGCTTACGCCACCAGCAGTTGTATTTGAAGAAGTCACATACGGATATGTACCGTGGTCAACGTCAAGAAGTGAACCTTGCGCGCCTTCAAACATGATTTTCTTACCCGCTTTACGGTAAGCATGAAGTTCGCCAGTAACGTCCATCACCATAGGTTCGATGACTTTACGCCATTCGTCACATAGAGCGATCACATCTTCAACTTTAACGGCTTCAACACCGAAGAATTGAGTCAATTGGAAGTTATGGTATTCAAGAAGCTCTTCAAGTTGAGCTTTAAGATGAGCACCACCACGAACCAAGTCAGCAACACGGATTGCACGACGAGCCACTTTGTCTTCGTATGCAGGACCGATACCACGACCTGTAGTACCAATTTTCGCATTGCCACGTTTTTTCTCACGTGCTTGGTCAAGGGCGATATGGTGTGGAAGGATCAATGGGCAGTTTGGAGAAATACGTAGACGTTCACGTACAGGCACGCCTTCTTTTTCTAAAACTTCCATTTCGTGGATTAAAGCTTCAGGTGATAAAACAACACCATTACCAATTAAGCACAATACGTTGTCACGTAAAATACCAGATGGAATGAGGTGTAAAACAGTTTTCTTACCACCAACCACAAGTGTATGACCTGCGTTGTGTCCGCCTTGATAGCGAACTACCGCAGCCGCTTGATCTGTGAGCAGGTCGACGATCTTACCTTTACCTTCGTCGCCCCATTGGGTACCAAGTACCACAACATTCTTGCCCATAATAGCCTCATTGCATCATGCTGTTAAAATTGGAAAAAACGTGTATGCCCGCAGGCACGTTCGCGATTAAATTTGTTTGATTGTCCACTCGCCATTTGCATTCACCAACTGGTGCGTTGCATAAGGTGCTGAGCTTAAATCATCATTACCTAACAATTGAACAACACTGAATCCTTCGGTACGTGCTGCCTCAATTGCCTTTAATAAATCTGCTTCGATGCCTTTTGGTGCAACCAAAACTTGGCTTTTCTGAACTTGACCAGCAGTTAATGCATATAAGTCACAAGAGAAACCTGTTGCTGGACGCGCACGGCCGAAGTGTTCACCAATACCGTCATAGCGACCGCCTTGAGCCAATGGCGCAGCACGGTTTGGTGCATATACGGCATACATTAAACCAGTGTGATAGTGATATGAACGAAGTTCAACCACATCGATACCAATATGTAGTTCTGGCCAACGCACCTGAATTGCGGCTTGTGTCGATTTCACTGCATCAAATGCAAGTTTAAATGCTTCGTTATTTAAAACTTCAGCACTTAAATTTGCTTGTAACGCATCTAAATCACTTGCAAAACGACCTAAGGTATAAAAATCTTGACCGAATGGAAGCTTTTGTGTGAATTCAGCAAGTTCAGGTAGCGCTTTACGTTGATACAAGTCAGATAACTGACGTTCAACTGCTTTGCTCAAGCCAGCTTGTTTCACCATGCTGCGGAATAAACCGACATGCCCTAAATCAAGATGGATACCATCTGCATGACCTGCTTTAGCAAGCAAGTTGATCATGACATCAATCAGTTCAACGTCAGCATCAATGCTGTCTGAACCAAATAATTCTGCACCTAACTGTAAAGGTGCACGTGTGGTATTAAAACCCTGTGGCTTAGTATGTAGTACTGTACCAGCGTAGCAATAACGAGCTACACCTTCGACAGGATGTACATGCGCATCAATACGAGCCACTTGTGGTGTCATATCGGCACGCACACCAAGCAAACGACCTGAAAGTTGGTCGATAACTTTAAAAGTGGCTAAGTCTAAATCTTGATTCGATTCTGAAAGAGAAGATAGAGATTCGATGTATTCAATGAATGGCGTGTACACCAACTGATAACCTCTAGATGCGAGGAAATCTAATGCTTCACGACGCAAAGATTCAATCACTTGCGCCTGTTCTGGCAGTACATCAGCTACACCATCAGGTAATAACCATGTCTCTGAAATGGGCATGTTGTAAACCTAAATTCTTGTCAGCGCGGAACAAATCCGCATAAAAAAATCGGGAGCACACCCGATTTCTCCTAGTTTAGCACGATAGTTTTACGCTTGCACACGACTTTTTCATAAAAGATGCTTCAGCATTCATTACTTCATCCACAGCTTTAACTTTTACAACTAAATCCATGTTTATGCTTCTATTTTAAAATCCTATGAACGTTATTTTTTAACCATTTGATAAAAAATAATAAGCGTCCTACTTTCTATAGATGAAGTTTTAAACAAAGTTATAAAATATGATCAGGCTCAATAACTTCATTTAAGACACGAACATCAATCCAATGGAAGCGCTGTAGTTTGTTTAACGGCCTGTAACGGTATCTCTGTTTTTACATTTTGCACACTGGCAATCTGCGTTAAATGATGAATCTGAAACTTTCGATAGGCTTCTAAATCTGCCACGACGATACGTAAGAAAAAGTCACAATCCCCTGCCATGAGTTGACATTCAACCACCTCAGGCATCGTTTGAATCGCTGCGACAAAATCATTCACGGTTTTTGCATCTTGACCTTTTAGCCAAATCCGCGCAAATACCGTTAAACTTAAATTCATTTTTGACTGATTCAGTAAAGCCACATATTTCTCAATATAGCCTTCATCTTCTAGTTGCCTAACCCGTCTCAAACACGGCGAAGGTGATAAACCAACTAGTTGGGCCAATTCATTATTTTGTAGTTTTCCATTTTGCTGTAATGCTTGCAAAATGCGTTTATCTATCTGATCCATCAATAAAGGCACTAAATTTCACAATAATCTTTATTTTAGCAATTTTATTGCACAATAAAAGCAATCTTCCATAAAATAGCTGCCAAATGCTGCTCAGATATCCATAAAATATTGCTTTCGATCTCGCTTCATGGAAAACGTCATGTTGATGTTTAGACAAAGTACACTCAATCACACCCACTCACAGCATTCTATTGAGTTTAAACGAGGTCTAAAAACATCTATTCCAATGCTGCTGGGCATTATTCCTTTTGCATTAGTTTTGGGTGCTCAGGCAACACATAAAGGCTTTTCTAGTTTAGAAGTTCCGCTTTTGACTGGCCTTAACTTTGCCGGTGGTTCTGAATTTGCCATTTTGGAAGTTTGGACCAATCCCCCTAATATTCTCATGCTGATGTTTATTACGTTTTTAGTGAATAGTCGGCACCTATTAATAGGGGCGAGCCTTGTCCCGTATTTACGACATCTACCGAATCGTAAGGTTTATACCGCTTTATTTTTTATGTGCGATGAAAGTTGGGCTGTGGGTTTGGCTGATGCGCAAAAAAAATCTAATGCTTTGGGAATTCAGCGCGCCTTTAGTTTGATGTTCTATGCAGGCTTATGCTGTGCTCTATATTTGATGTGGGTTGGCTTTACCACGCTAGGGGCAATGATCGGGCCGATATTTGGCGATATTAGTCGACTTGGTTTTGATATGGCCTTCCCTGCTGTATTTCTTGTTTTACTGCGTGGCATGTGGAAAGGCTTTAAAGCGGCGCGTCCATGGCTGGTCAGTTTGATTGCCGCATCTTTGGCTTACTTGTATCTCCCTGCGGGCTGGTATGTTCCGATTGGCGCAGTTACTGGCATTGCTTCTGCATTTTTCCTAATTGGAGATGATGCATGATCCACACTAGCACCCTGATCGCGATTCTATTTATAGCCTTAACCACTTACCTGACCCGCATCTTGGGGTATGTGTTACTGAAAAAACGTAGCCTCACCAACAAACAACGTCAAATTATGGAAGTTGTCCCCGGCTGTGTGTTGATATCAGTGATTGCACCCTATTTTGTCAAAGATAATCCTGCCGATCTGATTGCGATAGCCATTACCCTATTTGCAGCATCACGTTTTTCATTATTGCCTACCGTTGTGATTAGCATGCTTTCAGCAGCAGTATTAAGACAAATTTGGATTTAACTAAGTAATACGCGATCATGTTTTGAATAACGAAAGAACTACGATTTAAACCCAATGATGATGAATATTAGGAATCATCTTATTGGATAAAAAATACCCATACCTTGAGATCACATGCTTCATGCAGATATCGAGGTGTGGGCAGTCTTTTGTATTTTTTTGATTAGCTTTGGTCTGTCTTGATCACTTTTGCCAAAAGGTTCACCAACTCTGCATTTTGCAATTCAACTTGCTGTAATTTGTGAGTGGTCTGATCTAAAACTTCTTGCTGGATATGCATTTTCTTTGCAAGGTCTTGCATAATTTCCAAGGTCTTTTTCAGGTTGGCTTCTAGATGCACCACTTTTTCCTCGAGTGGCAAGGTTTCATGCGCGGTAGATTGCGATACGTCACGATTAAACTGTAGCCAAATTAAAAAAATAACCGCCAGCGCCAATAATAAAATAAATCCCCAAAGTAACATCAACATCATGCTCAATACTCTTTATATATTTCTTTGACTTTCATCTTAAACAATAAATCGGCTGTGCTTGAATATTTTTTAAAGTTTTTCAATATTTTCGAGATACATCAACGTCATTACGCATGATTTTTCATCTAATTTTAAAAAATAAAAAAACACCTACAAGCTAGTAGATGTTTTCTATATTGGATAAGTTTGAATTTTTATAAAGAGTGAAAACTTTCACATAAATCGAGCAAGCGGTTCGCATAGCCCCATTCATTGTCATACCATGCGAAAACTTTTGCTTGCTTTCCTACCACCATGGTTTGATTCAAATCGACAATCAATGAATAAGGTGAATGATTAAAATCACTTGAGACCAAGGGCTCATCGGTTACTGACATAATTTCATGATAATCAAAACGTGCAGCTTTGCTTAACACTGCATTTAACTCATGCTTGGTGATAACTGATTGAGACACAAAACTTAAATCGATTGCAGCAACATTGATAGTCGGCACACGAATCGAATAGCCATCGATTCGATCTTCCATTTTCGGCATGACCCGTTTCAACGCACCCAGAGCTGAAGAGGTCGTTGGAATAATATTTTGACCTGAAGCTCGCGCACGACGTAAGTCACGATGTGCATGATCCAATACAGACTGATCCGCAGTCACAGCATGAATTTCTGTCATGAGTGCTGTGTCTATACCAAAGGCATCATCAATAATTTTGACTAAAGGCACCAAAGCCTGCGTGGTACACGACACACTCGAAATAATTTGATCCGTCGCTTTGACTTCATGATGATTAACACCATACACAATCGCAGCATCAACACTGTCAAACGGCGCAGCACCAATAATCACACGTTTGGCACCTGCACCAATATGCTGTGTGGCTGCCTCTCTTGATCGAAATAAACCTGTACATTCGAGTACCACATCGACATTCAGGTGTTGCCAAGGCAAAAGACTCGGCTGTGCTTCATTTAAAACTTGCACTTTGAGATGTGCTTGGGCACAAGAGATGTCTAGAAAAATAGCGCCATCTTGTTCAAGAATGTCGACTTGGCCTGCAAAACGACCATGCGTGGTGTCGTATTTAAACAAATGCACCATGGTTTCCACATCAGCGACATCATTTATGGCAACAATTTCATAGTGAAATTCCTTTGGATTTTCAAACCAAGCGCGTAATACATTGCGTCCGATTCGACCAAATCCATTAATTGCCACTCGCTGCATGACTTACCCTTCATTTTGAAACAGTTATAAAGCGCTTATATATTAAAGGATTTCAACAATAATTCGTAATCATTAATTCTCTTAATACTTATTAAAATGGGTGTTGAGTGAAAATATTCAAAATAGCTTTTCGACTTTATAATGAAGAAAAATATTCTATAGACTATAAATCACAATGATGAAGCAAACACTACAACCATTTTATTTGTTCTGGCAAAAGCTTAAACCTACAAAGCTCTTTTACGCTTCCATCTCAATATTTTTGATATTTTTATTAGGTTCAACCGAGACTACAGCGCAAATATATCAACACTGTTCATCAGCGGAGATACAAAAATTACAACGCCTATTCTCAGACGATAATTCCTCCAATGCCAATGAACCTGTATTTCAGGACTGCATTCAACTTCAGCATAGTCGTCGATTATTAGCCCTTTCTAGTAATGCGACTGACGTGATTCAGGACAATGCGGGCAATTATGATCTAAAGCTTTATCTTATAGATAAAGGCACATTTCAAGTACTAAAAGTATTTAAGTCACCTAAAGGCATTGTGCCTACGACACGTTTAGATAATGTTCAATTTGATCTCACTCCCTATGCAAAAGATCAGGACTTGGTGGGTATTGCTTTAAAACAATCGCACATAGGCGGTATTCATTCATCAAGACGATTGCTTTACCTTTATGCCATTCAAACTGATTCAAAAATTTTAGCTGTCTTAAATGGACTAATGACCAACTACAACAGCAGTACACAAAGTGCTTGTGATGACTGGAATACTGAAGAATTGAAGCGCACCTTACACATCAGCAATCAAACCCATAAGGGCTTCCCTATTTTCTTAATCAAAGAGTCGAGCATTAGCAGCCATTACAATCACAAAAACTGCAAAGCGTCCGCTGAACATGACCAAGGTCGTTATCAGCTCAAATTTAATGGCAAGGAATACCCCATTCAACACATAAAAAAGACAGATCCTGACTTATAAGCTGATTAATTCACGCCTTTAAAATTTGAAAATGCGTTTAGGATTTAAGTAAAATTTCATCTTAAATTTATAAATAAACCAAAGTACCATTGAGTAAAAACTGCCAAAATTTTCACAACCATAATGAAAATGAATCAATTCAAATGAATTATATAAAAAGTCATATAGTTCATTGAAAATCATTGGTCGCTACACCTTTTTCCGTTATAATTTAGCGTTTTTAAATTTTATGTCAGCATCTCAAGCCAGCTTTAAAATTTTGTAAGACTTGCTTGATAGGCTATTACCAAATCGAAATTAGGAGAGACTTGGTTGTGAGTACTCGTTTTATGACATCAGCTGAAATTCGCGAAGCTTTTTTAAGCTACTTTGAATCGCAAGGGCATACACGTGTCGCGTCGAGTTCTCTGGTACCTGCCAACGACCCAACACTATTGTTCACAAATGCTGGTATGAACCAGTTTAAAGACTGCTTCCTTGGTCTTGAAAAACGTGACTACGTTCGTGCAACTTCTTCACAAAAATGTGTCCGTGCCGGCGGTAAACACAACGACTTAGACAACGTTGGTTATACAGCACGTCACCACACATTCTTTGAAATGTTGGGTAACTTCTCATTTGGTGACTACTTCAAACGTGATGCCATCACATTTGCTTGGGATTTCTTAACCAACGAAAAATGGTTAGGTCTGCCAAAAGATAAACTTTATGCCACTGTTTACCATACAGATGACGAAGCATTTGATATCTGGAACAAAGAAATTGGTCTAGACGCTTCACGCATTATCCGTATTGGTGACAACAAAGGCGAAAAATACGCTTCAGATAACTTCTGGGCAATGGGCGATACAGGTCCTTGCGGTCCATGTTCTGAAATTTTCTTTGACCATGGCGATCATATCTGGGGCGGCTTACCAGGCACTCCTGAAGAAGATGGCGACCGTTTCATCGAAATTTGGAACAACGTATTCATGCAGTTCAACCGTACTGCTGATGGTGTTCTGCATGAACTTCCAGCGCCGTCTGTAGATACAGGTATGGGCCTTGAGCGTATTTCTGCTGTTTTACAGCATGTAAACTCAAACTACGAAATTGACCTATTCCAAAACCTATTGAAAGATGCCGCAGAAATCATTGGTTTAGATACCACTGAACTTGAAGCAAAAGCGCAAGCAGAAAACAAACCTGTTGAATACCCTGCTTCACTTAAAGTTGTTGCTGACCATGCACGTTCATGCTGCTTCTTGATTGCAGACGGTGTTAACCCTTCAAACGAAGGCCGTGGTTATGTACTACGTCGTATTATCCGCCGCGCAGTGCGTCACGGTAACAAATTGGGTGCGACAGGTTCATTTTTCCACAAAATGCTTCAACCGTTAATTAACGTGATGGGTGCTGCATATCCTGAACTGGAAGCACAAAAAGCACGTATCGAAGCTCAGCTTTTAAAAGAAGAAGAACAATTTGCAAAAACTTTAGAGCAAGGTTTGAAATTGCTTGAAGGTGAATTGGCTCAACTTAAAGGTTCAGTGATTCCGGGCGAAACAGTATTTAAACTTTACGATACTTACGGCTTCCCGACTGACCTTACAGCAGACATTGCACGTGAACGTGATCTCACCATTGATGAAGCTGGTTTCGAAGTTGAAATGGCAGCTCAGCGTCAACGTGCGCGTGATGCTGGTAAATTTGCTGTCGACTACAACTCAATTGTGAAAGTTGAAGGCGAGACTCAATTTGACGGCTATGACGCAACTCAAGGCCAAGGTCAAATTGTTGCAATCTACAAAGACGGCGAACAAGTTGATGAAGTTTTTGAAGGCGATGAAGCGCTGATCGTTCTAAACCAAACTCCGTTCTATGCAGAAAGCGGCGGTCAAGTTGGCGATACAGGTATCTTCAAAAACGAAACTGGTATTTTTGAAGTTCAAGACACCAAAAAATCTGGCGGCGCTTTTGTACACCAAGGCATCGTGACCATGGGTAACTTAAAAGCGGCTCAAGCGGTTGAAGCGATTGTTAAGGCGGATATCCGTGAAGCAACTTCACGCAACCACTCTGCGACTCACCTGTTGCATGCAGCGCTGCGCCAAGTTTTGGGTACGCATGTACAGCAAAAAGGTTCATTGGTTGCCAGCGAACTTTTACGTTTTGACTTTGCCAATGATCAACCTGTTTCATTTGAACAGCTTCAAGAAATTGAACGCATTGTCAATGCCGAAGTGATTGCCAATACGGCTGTTTCAACTGAACTTTTAGACATCGATGCTGCTAAAGAAAAAGGCGCGATGATGTTGTTCGGTGAGAAATACGGTGACGAAGTACGTGTACTTTCAATGGGTACAACCAAAGATGAGAAAAATTTCTCTATCGAGCTTTGTGGTGGTATTCACGTAAAACGCACAGGCGACATCGGCCTATTCAAGATCACTTCTGAAGGCGGTGTTGCTGCAGGCGTACGCCGTATTGAAGCCGTTACAGGCACTAAAGCTGTTGAAGCTGCGCAAAAAGCTGATCGTGACATTCATGCAATTAATGACTTGCTGAAAGCGCAAAAAGATCAAACTTTAGAAAAAGTTGAAGCTTTATCTCACACTGCGTCTAGCCTGCAAAAACAAATTGAACAATTGAACCAAAAATTAGCAAGCTTCCAAGCCGCTGAGTTATTGAGTCAAGTTCAAGAGATTGCTGGCCGCAAAACATTAATCACTACCGTTCAAGGTGTAGATGCGAAATCACTTCGCAACTTGCACGATGGTGTGAAATCTAAGTTAGACAATGCTGTGATCGTGATCGCAGCGGTTGATGCCGACAAAGTGAGCCTGATTGCTTCGGTTGCTAAAGAATACACTGCTGCTGTAAAAGCAGGTGACATCATCAAACACCTTGGTCAAGAGCTTGGTGGTAAAGGTGGTGGTAAACCTGATATGGCTCAAGGTGGTGCGCCTTATAGCGACAAACTTGAAGCAGTAATGACTGACCTCGTTGCATGGTTAGCTGCAAAATAAGACCAAAAGTCCTATAGCTCAAAGTGACTCACCTCCTTTGAGCAAATCAACAGGTTTAAGCAGTGTGTTTTTTAATGCTGGATCCTGCTTAAACACTGTTGATGCGTGAAAGCGCAAACTCAATCATCATGTTGAAACCAATATTCAACCTCTGGCTAAATGATGAAAATGGAGTCTAAAAGGCTGGGTTCATGTGAATCCCCTGCAGACACAAAGTATCTATTTGAACTCCTCCTAACTTGGAGTTCATGAGCTACGTGGTATATTAAAATCGCGCCGAAGTGCGGTCTTAAAATATGTGTAAGTGCTTTAAGTCTTTAGACTTATTTACTTGGTAAGGATAGTTATGGCATTAATCGTTCAAAAATATGGCGGTACCTCAATGGGTACTCCAGAGCGCATTTTAAATGTTGCTCGTCGTGTAAAGCGTTGGCATGATCACGGTCACAAAGTTGTGGTTGTTGTATCTGCAATGAGTGGCGAAACCAATCGTCTACTTGCTTTAGCGAAAGCCATTACCGAAACACCTGATCCACGCGAATTAGACCAAATGGTGTCTACGGGTGAACAGGTAACGATTTCTATGTTAGCAATGGCACTTAACTCTATTGGTGTTGAAGCTAAATCACTTACAGGTCGTCAAGTTGGTATTAAAACCGACAGCGCATTTACCAAGGCGCGTATTGAAGCGATTGATACGGATGTATTGACTTCAAACCTTGACGCTGGACGTGTCATTGTTGTGGCAGGTTTCCAAGGCTTTGATGCCGAAGGTAACACAACGACTCTAGGTCGTGGTGGTTCTGACACTTCGGGTGTTGCATTGGCTGCTGCACTTAAAGCTGACGAATGTCAGATTTACACAGACGTTGATGGTGTTTACACCACTGACCCTCGTGTCGCTCCAAAAGCGAAAAAAGTTGATCGTATTTCTTTTGAAGAAATGCTTGAAATGGCATCACTTGGTTCTAAAGTCCTTCAAATTCGCTCTGTAGAATTTGCAGGTAAATACCAAGTGCCTTTACGCGTATTATCAAGTTTTGATAATGACGATGATGGCGCATTCGACGAAAACTTTAAACAAAACGTCGGGACACTAATCACCACTGAAGCGGAAGACAACATGGAACAACCAATCATCTCAGGTATCGCGTTCAACCGTGATGAAGCTAAATTAACTATTCTTGGTGTACCGGATAAACCGGGTATTGCTTCAAACATCCTTTCACCAATTGGTGATGCCAATGTTGAAGTGGATATGATTATCCAAAACGTTGAAGAAGACGGCACAACTGATTTCACATTTACAGTTAACCGCGGTGAATTACCAAAAGCGAAAGCCATTCTTGAAGCGACTGCACAAGAAATTGGTGCACGTGAAGTTGCAACTCGCGCAGACATCGTTAAAGTATCGATCGTTGGTGTTGGTATGCGTTCACACGCTGGCGTAGCAAGCAAAATGTTTACTGCTCTTGCAAAAGAAGGCATTAACATTTTGATGATCTCGACTTCTGAAATCAAAATTTCAGTGATTATCGATGAGAAATACTTAGAGCTTGCTGTACGTGCTCTACACACTGCATTCGGTCTAGACCGTGAAACAGGTGAATCAAGCGCACGTGCTTAATTAACCTTGCTGTGTGTCAAAATTTGTCATTGTTAGACAGATTTTGAAAAACATCGTAAAAATTCAGAGCCACTATAGTTTTTTTTATAGTGGCTCTGTTATATTAAACCTGAGGATTTTAAAATTTACTCAGTTTGCGACTGTCACAATGATTGTTTCAGATGCACTGCTAAATTTTTTTGCTTTTACAAGTTATGAATTTTACATAACAGATCATTTGCAGGTTTTGCATTTTGCAAGGAGAGAAACATGCTGATTCTGACTCGTCGTGTCGGAGAAACATTAATGATTGGAGACCAAGTTAGCGTGACTGTACTTGGTGTTAAAGGTAATCAGGTTCGTATTGGCGTGAATGCTCCAAAAGAAGTATCTGTTCATCGTGAAGAAATTTACCAACGAATTCAACATGAACGCGCAATGCACGAACATCTCCAAAACATTGATCAAGAATATCAGCCATCTTTTGAAGAAACTGATTATTCACAAAACAACTATAATCGCTAAGATTTAAGTTGTTAAATGATAAAGCGGCTCATTAGGCCGCTTTAAATTTATCTAGAACATGCGTTTACTATATAAGTTCAACTGAGCTTAATTACTGCCCTTCTAGAACTTTACGTACGGGGCCAAAACTGCGGCGATGTTCATCAATCACCCCATACTGCGCAATTGCTTCAAAGTGTGCTTTGGTTGGATAGCCCTTGTGTTTTGCAAAACCATACTGTGGATATTTTGCATCTAGCTCAACCATTTCGTGGTCTCGAGTCACTTTTGCCAAAATACTCGCAGCCGAAATCTCTGGATGAATCGCATCACCGCCCACGATTGCATCACAGCTCATTGCTAAACCGGTTGGGACTTTATTACCATCGACCAACACGTGTTCTGGCTGTACATTGAGTTTTTCCACTGCACGACGCATCGCAAGTAACGATGCTTGCAAAATATTGATCTCATCAATTTCTTGTGCAGAACTTTCAGCAATTGCCCAAGCCAAGGCTTTTTCTTGAATCTCAATAAATAACTTTTCACGTTTTTTTTCAGTGAGTTTTTTAGAATCGTTTAAACCTTCAATCGGGTTATTTGGATCTAAAATGACAGCTGCCGCAACAACCGAACCCACCAATGGACCGCGACCCGCTTCATCTGCACCAGCAATTTTCATATATCTCTCACTCAAAATAAAATACGACCCTTCATTTGGATTTGCTGATACTCAGCTATACCAATGTCTGGGTCGTATAAAATGTTCTAAATCTTAGTTTTTAAATGTTTCAATCACGCAAGCATTTAAAGTATTTGTCACGATTTTAGCCGCAAGATTTGCTTGTGAAGTTTTATCCATTGCTGCTACAACCAAATCCGTTGCAGTCACGCTAGTTGTCGCTTTCTCGCCTACACATGAACACACTTCAGTTTGTAGTTCAGATTTTTGAGTTTCTGTTAATAGTTTTGAACCAGTTTTCCAGTAGCTGTTGTTATTTAGCTCAGTCACGCATTTCGCTTGAACACCCACTTTAACCGCCATCATTGCCAAGCTGTTTGCTGAAGTTGTACCTGTAGAGGTACTTGTACCTGTTGTACCAGTCGCAGCACATGCAGAAAGAACAAGCGCTAATGGTGCTAGAATAGCAACTAATTTTTTCACGAATATTTCCTTTGTTCTGTTAATTAACGCGCATATTGTGCCCCAAATCACACACCATCTGATATGACTATTTAAAATAAATTCGGTAACTGTAGATCTCTTTCATAAATCAAAAAACGATCTTCTTTTTGGTTAATATTAGCACTCCGGATTTCTTAGCATTCGTGCATAATCTGCGGATGAAATACATCGATTCAAACAAGCTTTCTGATCCTCAGTTCAAGCGATACACAGGCATCTCATGGTCAACTTTCTATTTGATGGTTGA
>NZ_VOZT01000043.1:0-30594 GCF_013419625.1 Acinetobacter sp. YH12070
ATGGGCAGTTTTTGCAAACTGCTTTCCCAATGGGGGTAATACGGGATTTCCACGTTCCGCTTACTGAAGTACATCGGCTTAGGTGCCTGCTATCGACCGGGAGGCGTATGGGTCACGAATGCGTAGTAGAAAGACGCGATTCCCACCTCCATTACCGTTTTGGTTCGAGCGTATTAGCCATTTCCGCTCGTTCAATTTAACGATCGTTGCGCAGATTCACATGTGTTCACCATACCGATTATCTAGCCCTTGTCCGGCTATGGCTGCCAGAAGAGTACGCCTCTCACGATTGATACCCCGCACCTTACGGTGCCTCGTTACATTGTCGAAGGCGCTCTTTATTCAGCCTTCTAGATTCACCCGGTGACACGGGTGGTTCCCGCAGGGGGAACAACTTCATTAAGCGACTTCGTGTCGCACCTCTACCCAATTATTGCAAATCGGTAGATTGCCATCACCCAAATAGCGGCTTAAAGCTGGCCAACGCTTCAGAGTGTAATTGATCGCCTTGGCGGTGGGAGAACTCGATGGCACTGTCAGATGATGTTGGTTGAGCCATTCATACAGTTGTTGCATCACCGGTTGACTATGCTGTTGTCGGTATTCGCGGCGCTGTTCTGCCGTACCATCGGTCTTTTTCCTGAGTTCTGCTTCTATCGCATACAGTTTCTGAATCAGCACCAATGCCTGTTCAGCGACCTGACTTTTCCCAGTTACATGCAGTTCATGGAATTTACGACGTGCATGGGCCATGCAGCCCACCTCAATGACCTGGCCTGATTTAAAGCGTGCTTTATAACCACTGTAATCATCACAGACTAGATAACCCTGCCAGCCTTTCAAGAACTCTGCAGCATGCTGGCCTGAACGACTATCCTGAAAGTCATAGATCACCGCCTGAACTGGATTATACTGTGTGGTGGCATAGGCCCAGACATAACCTTTCTTCGGTTTTTTATCATTCTCACCCATCCGCATGATGGTGACCGGTGTTTCATCGGCATGGATCACCTGCTGTTGTAGTACCACCTCTTTTAAGGCATTGGCCAGAGGTTCCAGTTCTACACCGCAGCGACCTATCCAGTCAGATAACGTTGATCTAGAAAGCTCGATTCCCGCCCGCTGATAGATCAGACGTTGACGGTACAGCGGTAAATGATCGGCATACTTCGATACCAGCACATGGCTGAGCAGTTCAGGTGAAGCAATGCCTTTATCAATCACATAGGCGGGCATCGCTTGCTGAGTCAGAGTGTCACACTGATCACAGACCCATTTACCACGCACATGCTGTTCCTTATAGAACTGTGCCGGTCTGAAATGCAGTTTTTCACTGACATCTTCGCCGATACGCCGGAGTTGGCATCCATAAGCACATTGGGTTGATGCAGGTTCATGCTCAATACGGATGGTGTGTAGATGATCTGGCAGTGGTCGACGTTTAGGTTTATTGGTTTTGGCTTTCTGTGTCGCTGCATTGGTTTTATCTGCATTTAGCCGTTCCAGTTCTAGATCAACCGCGGCAATATCTTCTTCAACCGCTTCATCCCACAGATGGATTTGTTTTGCCGTTAAGTGTTCATTCTTTTGGGCGAATTTGTGCTTTTTAAACAGCGCCAGTTCATGCTCGTATTTTTGATTGAGAATAGAAAGATGTTGAACTTTAGAATCTAATTGCTGATTGGTGACTTCAAGATGTTGAACTCTGGCATCTAATTGCTGGTTTGATTGTGCTAGAGACTGATGCTGCATCGCCAACTGTCTGGTGAATTCCAGCAGTTGTTCATGGGTCAGTTGGCTTAAGTCAGGCAGCGTATTCATGACCGCAGTATGCCTGAGGTCATGAAGAGAATGAAATAGAACGTTTGGAGGATGGCAGAATGGTCGAGCTTGGTTTAGAGCATATTCACCACTTGCTGCAATCCAATTCTCTGCCAGGGCAAACCCTGGATTAATGCCTGTAACTGTTCCGGGCTGAGGGCCACGGTTTCACCTTGGTGAACTTGAGCCCAGTGGAATTTTCCCTGTTCCAAACGCCGGGCACACAGCCAGATGCCCAGTCCATCATGTACCAACACTTTCATACGATGACCACGTTTATTACAGAACAGGTAGGCGCAATGCGGTTTGATGTAGCCAAAGGCTCTCACCACCTGAGCCATGACAGTATCCATTCCTGCTCGCATATCCATGGGCTGGGTAGAGAGCCAAATTTCATTGATACGGATCATGTTGCCAGTGCCTTGAGTAATTCTGCCAAGGCAGGTATTTCTGATGTCTGCCATTTTAGCTGAATATCATTATTCGTATGAGGCACGGTGATACACAACGTGATCCTCTCATCAATAGGTTGGCTGATTGCAGCAGTGTAAGGCAAAGCAATAAATGCTGGATTCACATGAGTAGGATCCTGCACGGCACCATCATGATGGCTGAAGATCCTGATCCAACGACTGACAAGGTTGGCATTAATACTATGTTGCAGTGCGACCGAAGCGATCGAGGTATTAGGATTTTTGCAGGCATTGACAATACTGAGTTTGAATTCTTTGCTGTATTTTCGGCGTTTTTTAGCAACAGGAGGTGTTGCTGAATATATATCCATGTTCATGGATTAAGTCCCCACTTGTTTTTAGGTGGGGACTAAATTAAGGCTTATAGGATCGCTTGGTAAGGCTGTGTTAGCCGGATGCTTACATTCTACTCTTGATGCAGCATTGTTAACATCATTTTTAAACGCTTCAACAAGCTCAATAAAGTCACTTGTAGCTTCATTAATATCAATTAGTTTACTCTTGAGTTGGCTCGCCAAAGTGTTAGCTCTAACCAAAATATCTTCAGTAGTATTAACTAATGATGCTTGATCATATACTTTTTGATAACCATTAATATCGGCAAATACTAGATCAATATATGTGTTTAATGAGCTAATGTGAGTGTGACCTGTCCATTGCTGTAGTTCTAATTTAAACTTTTCGGTATGCAGTAGGTGTTTACGAAAATCATCTGTATTATTGATATTGTTGTGCTGCAAAATGATTCTTTTTAAAGTGTTGGTTATAAATGCGTGGCGGAACAAATGAGGATGGAAACTTTCTTTGATTTCACATGCTTTTTTCCATTCATTCATTCGTCTACGTGTTGATTCTGCTGATAAAGGCTCACCATTCTTTAGGTTTACAAAAAGGTAACCGTGATCGTTAGCAGTTCCAATAGTTCTCTTAATAACCTTACGTCTAATTTTTCGAATATATTGAGTAATAGTACTCAAAAATGCCTGTGGCACAGGAATAAAGCGTTCATGGTTGTTACGTTTTAATGTTGTGACTCTCAATAATGGTGCATCATCTTTCATTAGAGCATCATCAATATCTTTTACCATAGCCATATGGACTTCAGAGTTACGAGCTCCTGTAGTCTCTAAAAATGAATAAAGAGCGACATCGCGAATACGTTTTTCTCGATTAGGCTCGTGATTGATGTACTCCCAAACCTTCATTGCTGACTCTTCTGAAACAGGATGCCTACGTTTCAGAGGTGTGTCATTAGGAAAAGAACTGTGAGTTAGACTTTCGGTATCGAATAGTTTATTCCCCTCAGTCTTTTGACTAGTCCTTTTAATTTTAATTCTAATCGTACTGCCTTTATCTTGGCCGATAAAATTTTTTAATTGATAAAAATCTTGTATATATATTAGAAAATGGAGGCACTGAGTACCTATTTGTCGTACTTGTTTTCCAGTGCGTTTTAGGTTTCCCAAACTATCGCGTTTTGCTATTAAACTTTTAATAAAAAGAGAAAAATGAGAATCTGTTAATTGAGTGAAGACTATATTGTTATTATAGCAAAAGTTAATTAAATGAATGATTTGGTTTGCATATGTTCGTAATGTACCACCACCGACACGTGTGGACTTACCCTCTTCTAACTTTGATAGTAAGTAAAGGTTTGCTTCAAAACATGGTATTCCATTGTCATATGTTACATATGGGATTGTTTGTGGCTTTGTTAAATTGAGCTTTTTTTCAATGTTTGAATAATGGCTCAAACCAATATAATCTTTGATTATTTCAACAGGCATCATTTACTCCCTAAGGTAAACGATAATTTGTGCTGTAATTTATTATGCAGATCTTGATAGAGAGCCTGACGCCCTTCATTTGTCATGTTATTTGAGTTAGCCATTCTTGCTAGTTCCAATGACATTTCACCAATGATGGTAGTTAAACTCATAATAGTGTGCTTGCTCTTATCTAGCTCTATTTCGGCATTTTTTAAGCGTTCTTTGAAATATGCTTTAGTGTTGTGATTAGGGTTTGACTCTTTAACTATCTCTTTTTCAAGTGCTGCTTTTGCATTTTGACGTAACTCGTCTAGTTCAATAAACCCACGTGATAAACAGTAGTCTGCTGCACTTTTCAAAGTATTAAGAGTGCAAGATGTAATAGCGTATTCTTTATTAAAAAATGCAGCCAACTTACGTTGACTCATTAAAGCATTTTGGATTTCGGGTGTGCTGTAATTTTTAGGCTCGTTTATGATTTGGATGAGTAGTTCTTTTGTGTTAACTACTTTGTCTTGGTTTTTTTGCAAAATTTTCATTAAGCTAGCTCCCTGACTTCTAAGATCATACGGTAATCTTGGATGGCTGCACCTTCACGCACAATTGTAAAAAACTCAGGTTCCAGCCGTATCACATCATCATGTAGTAATTGATAAATAGTATCTTCAATTGCACTGAGATCCTTATCACTAATATATGATGGTCTTGTTTCATAGTCTTCATCATTGACGTAATCAGTGATTGCATCTGAAATCCGTTCTAATTCTATATTTGCTTGTTCAACGTCATAGTATTGGCTAATAGCTTTGCGTAGAGCATCAATTGTCTGAAGATGCCCATTTTGTACTTCATTTACTAAATGTGCTGCCTTAATGCCATTTAATACAGCACCATTACAAGTGTCTGTAATGTAGTGATATAAGTGCTCTGAAGAGCTATGGCCAAGCATCCAACGAATCGCATCTAGACCATCATAACCATTACTCCAGAAAAACATCATTGCGAAAAATCTTCGCAATTGGTGATTTGAAAAATAAAGTTTTTTAGGTATGCCATTCTCATTAATAAAAGGGGTTTCAAAATAATCACAAATGTATGTGTAAGGGGTGACTGTTATCGAATTAGTGAAGTTCAATTTTTTTTCTGAGCTTCCTAACAAATTAAACAAAGATGATAAGTTAATTCCGAGGTGTATAACTCTTTTGTTAAATGATTCAATTTTCCACATCAGCCTAGCTATAGAACGGATCATTGGGCGATGTGTAATTGCTTTAGCATCATTATCACCACTAACCCCCGTTTTCATTACTAAGCTCTTCACGGAGAAAAGGGTATTATAATCTGCACCCTCTGGATCTATATCTGGAATTAGATTTGAGTATGGATTTAAGTTGTTGATTTCACCTGTTCTTTTGGCAGAAAATATAGAAAACAAAAATTGTACACTTGATATTAATATGTTGTATCTATTTATTAATGTATTGCTATACAGAGAGGTTTTTTTTCTATCAAAATTAGTGTTACGCAATAGGTAGCCACCACAAACTAATTTGTTTGGATATAAGCGATTTACAAGATCACTAAAGTTACTACGTTCATACTTATTCAGGGAAGTTTCTATATTTCCTGTATTTTTTTGAAATTCCAATACTTCAATCACAGACTCAAGAATTTCATCAATATTTTTAAATGAATATTCAAATGTATCACGCATTAAATTTAGTATGGGCGCTACTGGTAGTGTCTTAAAGCGCCCACTTTCAGAGACATCAATCAATCTAGCAATTGTATTGAAATTTAATTTGCTAAAAATAGTATGATCTAATGGAGTTTCTTCTAAATTGGCAGCAAAGGATAATTGTTTTAAAAGCCTTAATGCATCAATTATTTTGCGTTTATGCACTTCGTCAAAATTTGCTGAATACGAAATTCGAGATGTGCTTTGAGAGGGGGCATATAGTCCGTAATGGTCTTCTTTATTCCTGTAATCTTCATGTAGTATATTGTTAATAAAGCTATTAGATTGAATTTTTAATAGAATTTCACTTTTAAAGATAAATTTTTTTAATTCACTATAATTAAAAGTATGATCAGGGTTAATAAAATTATCTATAATAAAATTATTAGCTCTATTGTATTCATCTGCACTAAAGTTAAATACATTCAAAAGACATTTTTTATTATTGGTAGCGGGGTATGTAGATGATGCATTAATAATTTGATTGCGTGCCAAATCCTCAAATCGTAAATATCTTGGAACTCCATATACATCAACTGTTATTGTAGATATTAATACATCAATGAGGAAGTCGGTACTTAAAAGCGAAAGGTGGAATTTACTTAAATTAATTGCAGAACCATTAATAATAATGCAATCAATCAGCTTCAATAGACCATATAATCTGTTTCGAATACTTAAAGATGAAAGGAGACCTCCACCATTAATACTTGGATTGTCAGTATTAGTTAGCCAAAGTTTAAAAGTATTTAAGAGTTTGCTATGACATGGGTCGCTCAAATAAGTTCCATCATTTAATTTTATCTTATTCCATTTAAGAACTATTGAAGAGCTATTTTTAATGGTTTTACTTTTAGGAAATACGATTTTCCATTCATTATCTGCAAATTCACACTTCAACCAATTTGGTTTGTACTCAAGACTAATAAAAGACTGTGTATATAAGTTCGTCATATTAGCCATAGTTTGAATATCATTAACTGCAATCGCTTGTTTTAATATTTCTTTAATAGTCTCAGTTTCAAGGTCGGCGAAAGGATTTTCTGTGCTTGAGTAAATAAGTTTTAGATTTTGATTTAATGCGTTATTCATCCAAAAATTCCTTGTCTTACTTTTTCAATATCAAGAGGTTGTGTTAATGCTTTCTTATAAAAATCTATGGTGGAGTCAACATTAACGATTCGTTTTGATTTATCTTTACATTCATACTGAGACAAAATGAATACTGCTGTCATGTACCAATACTTAACATTCTCAGGAACGGTTTCATTGTATTTTTCAACAATATTGCGTATAGCAATTAGCATTTGAAGAATAGAAGGACTAATCATGAAAACAAGAACATCTAATTTTTTCTTAATTTCTTCTTCTTCTTCTTTGGTCTTGGTCTTCTCAATTTCCATCATGTGTGCGGGAAAGTTACGCATCTTGTGATTTTCAAGAAACTGTTCAAGATTTTCTATTTTGAAATCAAATGCTTCATTAAGTAAGTCAGAGTCTTTCATCGCTTCAAACATTAAAGAATTTTGAAAAATACGTACCCAACGATCATTAAAATAATTAAGCAATGCCTGAGGTAAATAAGCCTCTAGAACCTCAAGATTAACTTGCTTATGACCAAGTTTTTTACTGACTTCTTCAATTGAACGAGTATCAAGATAGGTATGTATTCCTTTCTTTTTTCTAATATTTCTTAAACTGAAAACAGAAATTAAAGCATTGATTTCATCTGTATTTAGATATGCTTTCCCATTCTCATTAAACTGGATTTCTGAGCAAACTCTTTTTAGATCCGAAAGTCCACAAGTTTCAACATTATTAAACATAGCTGCACTTAGTTTTGACACAATATTTATTTTATTAGTTGAGGCGTAGAGAGGTACAAATCGCCAGTTGTCATCTTTAATGGCTTTCAAACAATTTCGCTCAAAAGAGGTCATTTCAATCAACGTTTCAACTAGATACTTTGAACGCTCCGTTAAAACTATATCTTGTTGTGCTTGTGTAGCTCCTTTTCGTTTTTTAAAGGATGAAATTATCCAGTGATTCCCTACTTGCTTATAACCTGTCAAATTTCCATGTTTATCATATAATTCCCATGCTTCAAACCAACTTGGTGTTATAGCAGGATTTTCTAAAACAAGTAGAGTATATATAGCAAAAATAAAATTTTTATTTACTCGATATAGTTCGTTAAAGGCTTCTCTTTTTTTATTTATACCCAATATATAACCAGAAAACTTCCTTTTTTTTATGATATTACCGTTTATGTCAATTACTGGGTTGAAACATTGATCGATTCCATAGTGTTTTAGTGTTGCAAGAGTATTAGCTGAATATCCTATTCCACATTTAACACCATCTTTTTCAGCCATGCGTAACCCCTGTGGTTGAGTTCTAACATTACCTATTTGAGATTCTACTTTTTTGTAGTTTAAAATGTATGAGTCAACATAATTATCAAGTGCTTGCTTTATGTGGCTGAATTCATTTTCTAATCGTATTTGTATTTTTGTGACTGCTTCTTCGTCTTTTATATATAATGGAATACCACCATATAACTGTTCCTGTTCTTCCTTTGTGAATGAGCCGCCTGATGGAAGTGCCTTATTATCTTCTTTTGGTTTTTTAAATTTTGGAACAACAATTGGATATAATGGCTCTTCAAATAATCCTGTCTCTACAAAGCAACTCATATATTTTTCCACCATTCTCGACCAATCTTTAATAGCGGCGTGAGCTTGGCCTCCATTTGCTATTCGTTTTGCAAAAAAACGATGATAAATGTTGAGCATGAAGTAATAAGAATTACCATGATTTAGACTAAATTTGAGCTCCTCAACATTATCTATAACTAGGGCAAATTCACTGAATAATATAATAAGTAGTTCTAGTGTAGAACGTAGGCTGCTATCTATTTTTTTTATAGCGTAATTTTCTATAAAACTATGAATTTCTAAAGCAAATTCCTTACCATAAGCATCATATATTTTTTGTAGTTGATATCGTCTAAGTACACCATTTTGTGATTTTACATACCAGCCTTCGTAATAACGTTTTCTTTCCAAATCTATCGGGTGTGATTTATAGGCTTTAATGTGCCGATTAATTTTATTGCTATCTAAGCTTAATAATTCCTTTGTGTCTAATTTAATACCGTTGCTGCTGACAAACTTAGAAATAGCAGTTGCATGCTGCCATACAATCTGGTGTCGGCTATGTTGAGGGAGGTTGGAAAATTCAGTATGAACAAATCCCGAAAAAAGTACTAATTGTTTGTAAGCTATTTCCTTGCTATTAAGTATATCCATACCTGTGTAGGGATAATTACTGCCAATACCGGTTATATCAATAAAAGCTGCATAAGTATTCATAGCTGGTGTTTGAGGCCGCGATACATCGGGTATTAAACTATGTAGCTTAAGCATGAATTTATTATTAAGGATTGTACTTAGACGTGGATATCCTTTTAAGTATCTGCTGTCCAAAAGTAGTCTCCTTTATACTTTGTTGACATGTATCAATGATTTAATAGATACTAATAAATCTTGTATGGCTTGTATATAGAGTTATTCATAAATATTGACACTATAGTTCAATGCCCGGAAACAATCAATTTCAGGCACAGGCGAAGTTGCCGCGTGAAGTTGTACAACAACTCAAAGATGAAGGTCTTCCTGTATTGGACAGCATGTTACCGCCTTCAGTGCTGATGAAAGAATCGCATCATAAAAATCAACCTTTAATCCATTTGGCTGCAGATCATAAATTGACGCAAGCCTATCAATCATTGTTCAATGAAATTGAGCAAAAGTAGTATCGAGAAAAGTATGAATGCACTTAAATGTGGTCTAGTTGCTTTCACTGCTGTTGTATTGGGTGCATGTGCAAGTACGCCTAAACCAAGCTATGTTTCACCTACACAGTATCAGTCTTTGAGTTGCCAACAATTGCAAAGCGAATACAACCGAATCCACGACTATATTCAAAATGGTGTAGAAACACCGAAGCGCACAGGCGTTGGTGTCGGTGTTGGCCTCGGTGGTGGCTGGGGCAGCCGTGGAGGTTGGGGAATTGGTCCGAGTATTTCGGTCAATATGGGACAATCTTCAAATACCAAACGTACCGAACTTTCACGCGTTCTAGGTGAGCAAGAAGCGATTGTACAGGCAGCAAAATTTAAAGGTTGTCCGATTATCGTTCGCGTAAATTCGGCTACCGCAGCAAAATCATAAGCGGATCATGAGCAGGGGCTCAGGCCTGTGCTATGAGAAAAGTGTAATAAAATTTGTCAGTAGGCGAGGCGTCTACTGGCATTTTTTTTGAGCCAAATAAACTGCACTATTTAGAGCCAATAAAATATTTAAATCTATGAAAAAATTAAATTAAATATCATTCGTAAATTTTAATACTTCCTTCTGGTCTTGAACATTCAGCGTGAGTGCATTGACTTGTACAAGGATAAAACTGACCTAGCGCGTACTTGTTTTTTTAAATTCATTTCGGCTAAGGTGTGCGCTTTGAAACATTGTCTGGGTATTTATGATTGAGAGTTGGCTTTTTGTATTGGCAATGATTGCGGTGATGATGACGCCGGGACCTAGCAATGCACTAATGGCAAGCTCTGCACATCAACAAGGCATTGCAAAGACGTGCATGCTGATTCCTGCAGAATTATTGGGCTATTTCTATGCCATTAATTTGTGGGCGTTGATTATTCATTTAAGCGCTCCAGTGTGGCCGAATTTAATTCACTTGCTACATTTTCTCAGTATTGCCTATGTTTTATGGTTGGCTTTTCATTTGTGGAAATCGACGCATTTACATCAGTACAATCAAAAACATCCTTCAATTCAACCACGTGAATTATTTATTTCCTCGTTAAAAAATCCTAAAGCGTTGCTTTTTGCTGCAGGTATTTTCCCAATTGAAACTTGGGCTAGCCCATTAAATTTTATTTTGGTTTTTGCTGTATTTAGCGTGGTTTTGCTACCAGTTGCATTGTTTTGGATGTCATTTGGACGGACGATTTTGGCCGGTAAGACCCAAAAAATTAAGGCCGATCTTCTATATAAAGGATCGGCCCTGATGCTGATTTTATGTATGTTCCCTGTGGTTTTGCGCTTTTTTGCTTAAAGGCGTTCACCACATCGGTTTATTTCTTTAATTTTGCTCGAATAAAACCAATCACACCCGGTAAAACACTAATAATAATGATGCCAAAGATCAGATGGGTGAAGTTATCTTTCACGATGGGCATATTGCCAAATAAATAACCCAAAGTGATAAATGAGCCAACCCAGCAAATCGCACCAATCATGTTAAAAGTCAGGAAGTACTTGTAGTTCATGCTGCCTGCACCTGCGACAAAAGGCGCGAAGGTTCGTGCAAAAGGAATAAAGCGGGCAAAAATAATGGTTTTACCACCATGTTTTTCAAAGAATTTTTGCGTATTCACCAAATGTTGACGGTTAATGAAGCGTGATTCAATTTCAAAGACACGTGGGCCAATATATTTACCAATATGGTAGTTCAGCGTGTCGCCCAAGACTGCCGCGATAAACAGCAAAATCACCAAAACCCACGGATCCATGGCACCTGTTGACGCAGCGAGAGCACCTGCTGCAAACAGAAGACTGTCACCCGGTAAAAAGGGCATGACGACTAAACCGGTTTCAACAAAAATAATCAGGAACAGAATTGCATAAATCCATACGCCATAATTGGTAATGAACTCGAGTAAATGGTCATCAACATGTAGTATAAAATCAATCAGTTCCATGGGGCTTATATGCGTAAAATAGTGTTCTGATGCTATCAGTCTGGGGCAGCAAAGTCAGTATTAAAACGTAATTAATTATCAGTAAAATCGTTCTATATATGGAATGATGAATATTATAAAAGCATATTTAAAGAGAATAAGAAACGACCTAATCTAAGCACATCTTTTGAACAGTATTAAAAATAGGTTTCAGTATGTTTAATCCAAATCTAGTGGTGAAAAATCTGAGTCAACAGCCGCAAATCAATGCGGTAGTCAGTCTCGTTGCACGTATTTTGATGGCTTATATTTTTATTGTGGCAGGTTGGGGTAAAATTACCGCTTACACTGCAACCGCAGGTTATATGGAGTCAATGGGTGTACCGGCAGGGCTACTTCCGATCACCATTTTAGTCGAGTTGGGTGGTGGCTTAGCTTTATTGTTTGGTTTTCAAGCGCGGTTTGCGGCACTGGGTCTAACCGTATTTAGTTTAATCACTGCATTTTTATTCCATGGCGGTGCAGAAGATGGCATTAACTTTATGAAAAATTTGGCGATGTCAGGCGGCTTATTATTTCTCATGTTACATGGTGCAGGTAAATTCAGTTTTGATCATTGGAACGAAAAATCAAAATAAAGCGGTCATGAGTCCGAGCATCCATCAAAGCGGCGTTCTGCCGCTTTTTTCATGTCTATCGCTGATTTAAAGTAAATCAATAAAGCCCTGAAATGTGTTGTAAAAAACATCGTTTGGCTTGTGGTTTTTGCCCCTGTCCGAATAGTGTGCGAAAGTCCAAGAAAAATGTTAGAATACGGCGCTTATATTCGTTGCCTGCATAGTTGTTTGCCATGACTACCAATACCCAAATTACTGAAGACCGTATCCTGATTTTGGATTTCGGTTCTCAATATAGCCAGCTTATTGCACGTCGTGTACGTGAAGCTGGTGTTTATTCAGAAATGTACGCATTTGATATGTCTGAAGAAGACATTCGTGCATTTAACCCAAACGGGATCATTCTTTCAGGTGGTCCAGAAAGTGTTCATGAAGAAGGTAGTCCGCGCGCACCACAAGTTGTATTTGAACTTGGTGTACCTGTTTTAGGTATTTGCTATGGTCTACAAACCATGTCAGAGCAGCTTGGCGGTAAAGTTGAGCCAGGTACTGTACATGAATTCGGTTATGCAGAAGTTGATATTAAAGTCCGTGATGCTTTAATTGGTGATCTTGAAGATACCAAAGACCAATTAAAAGTATGGATGAGTCATGGCGATAAAGTGACTCAAATTCCTGAAGGTTTCCAAATCACTGCCAGCACACCAAGCTGCCCAGTGGCGATGGTTTCTGATGAAAAACGTCGTTTCTATGGTATCCAATTCCACCCAGAAGTGACACACACTGCGAAAGGTGCTGAGTTATTGTCTAACTTCGTACATGGCGTATGTGGTTGCCGTAACTTGTGGAACTCAGAAAACATCATCGATCTTCGCGTAGAACAACTTCGTGAGCAAATTGGTGATCAAAAAGTTCTCTTGGGTCTTTCAGGCGGTGTCGATTCATCTGTTGTAGCTGCACTTTTACACCGTGCGATTGGCGACCAATTGACTTGTGTATTCGTAGATAACGGTTTACTTCGTTTGAACGAAGGCGAGCAAGTGATGGACATGTTTGCGAAAAACATGGGTATTCGCGTGATTCGTGCCGACGCTGAAAATCGCTTCTTAACAGCGCTTGCTGGTGAAGTTGATCCAGAGAAAAAACGTAAAATCATCGGTCGTGAATTCATTGAAGTGTTTGCTGAAGAAGCACGTAAGCTTGACGGTGTGAACTTCCTTGCTCAAGGTACCATTTACCCAGACGTAATTGAATCTGCAGCAAGCAAACAAGGTAAAGCACACGTGATTAAATCACACCACAACGTGGGTGGTTTACCTGAAGATTTAGCATTCGAATTGGTTGAGCCAATCCGTGATTTATTCAAAGACGAAGTACGCCGTTTAGGTACAACTTTAGGTCTTCCATTTGAAATGCTTTACCGTCATCCATTCCCAGGCCCAGGTCTAGGTGTACGTATTCTTGGTGAAGTGAAAAAAGAATATGCAGATATCCTTCGTCTAGCAGATGACATCTTCATGCAAGAACTTCGCGCAAGCGGCTGGTATGACAAAACTGCGCAAGCATTTGCTGTATTCCAACCCGTGAAATCGGTTGGTGTGGTGGGTGATGGCCGCCGTTATGCATGGGTGATCGCGCTTCGTGCTGTAGAAACTGTGGACTTTATGACTGCACGTTTTGCACACCTTCCTTATGATCTTGTAGACAAGATTTCTACACGTATCATGAACGAGATTGCTGAAGTTTCTCGTGTTGTTTATGACGTATCGTCTAAACCACCTGCAACTATTGAATGGGAGTAAAACTGGGGTTTCACGAAGCACTGCTTCGTGCCAGTTTTACGCCAAGAGCTATGCTCGCGGCAGTTTTGGATTTCAAGAAACAACATTTCTTGCCTAAATTACGCCAAGAGCTATGCTTGAGGCTATTTAGGGAAACCTAGATAATTCTACTAATAAAAAAGGACGCCTCGGCGTCCTTTTTTTATTTATAATTATGAAAAATACTATTTTAAAAGAGCAAGTTAAATGTCATTGCCTACATACGATCAGTTGATGCTTCCATTAATGAAACTTTTAGCAGAACAAAAAGAGGCAATAAAATTAAGTTCTGCCACAAAAATTTTAGCTGAAAGATCTGGGTTATCTGAAGCTGATTTAAATTTAAGGCTATCTAGTGGTACAAAAACAGTATTTTATGATCGTGTTGGCTGGGCGAAAACATATTTGGTTAAAGCAGGTTTGATACAACAACCATCACGTGGTCTTTGCGAATTAAGTACTTTAGGTTGGTCTATTGATTTGTCCAGCTTATCCAATATAACTAATCAGTATTTGATGCAGTTTGAAGGGTTTTCTGATTATAAAATTGGTTCTAACCATAATAAAAATATTCAAAATCTAGTTCTAATAGAAGAGCATGCTACATCTATTCAAACAGAACATTTGACGCCTGCAGAAATAATCGAACAATCATCAAAGGAGCTTAATCAAACAATTAAAGATGAGCTATTAAATAAAATTAAAAGTAATTCACCCAAATTCTTTGAGCAATTAGTTGTCGATTTGTTGGTAATAATGGGTTATGGCGGTTCACATCAAGACGCAGCCCAAGCAATAGGTAAAACCAGTGATGGTGGCATTGACGGTATTATCAGTGAAGATCGTTTAGGTTTAGATAAAATATATATTCAAGCTAAACGTTGGGAAAATACGGTGGGGCGCCCTGACATTCAACAGTTTAAGGGAGCTTTGGCTGATCAAGTGGCGAAAAAGGGCGTATTTATTACTACTTCTTGTTTTAGTAAAGAAGCAATTGAGTCAGCAAAGAAATCAGGCATTGTTTTAATTGATGGTGACAAGCTTACATCTCTCATGATTGAATTTGGCTTGGGTATTCAAATTGAAAGAAGTTTCCATATTTATAAAATAGATCAAGACCGTTTTGATGAAGATAGTTTTTAAATAAACTTAAAGGACGCCTCGGCGTCCTTTTTTATATCTCAACATTCTATTTATAAACAATTGACCAACTACTATCGCTTTCATTATTCGGTTCAGCTTTAGGCTTCGCTTTATGGGTAAAGCTTTGCCAAGACTTCGTCGATTTACGTTCGGGTTTCATGCTTGAATCATAGCGCTCTACACGGTTACGGCCATTTTCTTTTGCCTGATACAGCGCAATATCCGCTTGCTTAATCAGTTCAGTTAAATTTTGCTTATGTGATTTAAGCTGTGAAACACCAATGGAAACGGTAAATTGGATCGGGTGATTTGCGACATTCAGCAATGATTGATTTTGAAGCGTTAAACGAATACGTTCCGCGATCAACATTGCATCCTGTATTTGCGTTTCAGACAGCAGCACAATAAATTCTTCGCCACCAAAACGAGCCAAGACATCTTTTTGGCGCATTTCTTTGCGGGTGGTTTCAGCGATACATTGCAGTACCTGATCACCAACATCATGACCGTAATTATCATTAATATGTTTAAAATGATCGACATCAAACATCAATAAGCAAGTACTTGCAGGCGTTGGCCATTCATGGATGCGATGCTCAGCCAACTGAACAAACTGACGACGGTTATATAACTGGGTGAGCTCATCTGTATGCGCTAGATTTTTCAGCGTATGCATATTCCAGTCATCAAGCAGGGTACGTAAAAAATGACGACGTGCATTGAGCGTATTGTTCCAACTCATATGCAGGCTGATCATCCAAACAGGAATAGACACCACCACAAAAATCAGTGCTTCTTGCCATGATAAAAGCTGACTCACCGCAAAATACACCAATAGCGAAATGAGGCCCGAACAATACAAGGCGGGCTTAAATTGTGTTTGTACGCAGACATTGGCAATTAAAATAAAGATCGACGCACCATAGATATAGGACGAGACCATTGGGCTATTTGAAGCCAGTAATAAGCCAATCCAAATCGCGGTGCTACAGACTGTCCCAATCGGTAAGATCATGTCGAGCACACGAATATCTTTTTTGTATTTAAACAGATAAAAGCTGACCAATAAGGCAGCAACAATCATGGCCACTCGAGAAAGACCTGACCAAAAGAACATGTCAGGGATAATAAAAATGTCAGCAAAAAAATAAAGAAGAAACGTAATCTGCGCCATGTAGTTTACTTGACGCAAATAAGGTAACTGATGGGCATACTGATGTTGTAGAAAATAGTTTCTAAACTGCGTAGGAATACGTGCAAAGGGATCTGCAATGGCTTGTTCAATCTCGGCACGATTGGCAAGATCACACTCAGAAAGTTTCAAAGTATGAGTATGATTTTTACGAACTTCCTGAGCAGACGAATTAGTCCGAGAACTCATTCGTACATCAACAGACATGTCCCTTCTCCATAAATGGCTTAGGACAAATTATGAACAAAAAACACACAAAAATATCTACCTGAAACTAGGGATTTTTCGAATGAATGATAAAAAATCGTCTGATGAATGTTACAAAATATATTATTAACTTGCTGTTTTATAAGTTGATATTTGATTGCGTCCTGCAGATTTTGCTTGGTAAAGTGCCTGATCAGCCATGCGAATGACACTTTGTAAATCTCGGTTTTTTTGACCAAATTCGGCAACACCAATTGAAACGGTAAATTTAAGTTTTTGTAGTGTATCAAGTTCTAAATAATCATCGGCTATTGCCCGTCGTAGACGTTCGGCAATATCTTGAGCCTGACGCAGGTGTGTCTGCGGTAAAAGAATTATAAATTCTTCACCGCCGAAGCGGGCAATGATGTCTTGGCTACGTAAGGTATGTCGGCACGTTTCTGCAATTTGTTGTAAAACATGATCACCAATATAGTGTCCAAATTGATCATTAATATTTTTAAATTTGTCGACATCAAAAATCAGTAATGAAAGCGGCTGTAACGGTTTGGACTGATGATGAATATGATAATTGGCAAGTTGAATAAATTGACGGCGATTGTTTAAGCCGGTCAGCACGTCGGTATGCGCCATAATATTGAGCGCTTCACGGTTCAACTGATCGAGTTTACTGTGTAAAAAAACAATTCTGGATTTTTGCGTTGAATTCCAACTGATATACAAACTAAATAACAACACGGGCGAATAGATCAAGATAAACAGTTGCAGTTGATGGATATTGCCAGAAACGGCGAAATACACCCCAATCAGCAAGATTAGACTGATACACAGAGAAATGAGAACAGCAGCTTTAAAGCGGATTTGCACACATAAATTGGCTAACACGATAAAAACCAAGGATGCATATAAATAAATCGGCACATCAGGGCTATTGGATAAATTGAGTAGACTAAACCACAGGGCAGAAGCGCCAACGATCGATAGGGGAAGCATCAAGTCAAAGAGTAAAATGCTCTTGCTATATGTATAAATGACCCATGTGATGCCCATCATCAGTAAGGTATAGGCCGTTTTTAAGCCTATCGCGAGCAAGCCCACATCGGGCAACATAAACCAATCCGCTATGGCATAAGAGAGATAGGCCAATTGTGCAACGATGTTGACTTGGAAAAAGAATTTAAAAAGTTGACGACGATGGTAGTGGAAAAATTCTTGACGAAATTGAGCAGGAACGCGAATAAAGGTTCCTTTCAAGGCATTTTGGATCAGTGCACGTGATTCTTTCTTATACTCATTGATCATGCAAAATTACCGACGGGTGAGCATGGTTTGTATGTAAATTTATGTAACTCAAATAATTCATATCATTTTTATTTAAAATTAAACACGTTATTTCAATGATTTGTGAATTATTTGGTATTGTTTGGTCAAAAATGAGTGTTAATTTGTGTTGCTTAAATTAACATTTCACGTGATTTGAATAAATAATTTTGCATTGGGTATTGTCTAAATAAGCATCAATAACTGTTATGCTGTATGTCATATTAGGCAACAAAAAAACGATTGTCCTATCTCTGTGATTCAGCGTATTAATGACAGCTGAAGAAGATTGAGTTAATGCAGATATAATGGAAAAAAATGCATAGCTCTAGCCGATAGTCCTTGCATCGGCTTAGCCAAATTTAGGGTAAGAATATGACCAATACCAATTACACAGAAATATCTCATTCCGACGATTGTGAAAAATACGTCAATCAGTTCATTCAAGAATTTCCACTGCGCCGTGCTGAAATTGGTCAAGGCACAGTGATTAAACGTGCTTTACCAAGTCGTCATAAACGGATGATTGGTGCATGGTGTTTCCTTGATCATGCCGGTCCAGTGCATTTTCCGCAAGGTGATGGCTTAGATGTCGGTCCACATCCACATATTGGTTTGCAAACGTTTACCTGGATGATTGATGGTACCATGATGCATACCGACAGTTTGGGCACACATCAGTTAATTCAGCCCAAACAAGTCAATCTCATGACAGCGGGTTATGGTATTTCGCATACTGAGGTTGCTCCAGAGTCTGAAACACAAATGCATGCTGCGCAGCTTTGGATTGCATTGCCAGATGACAAAATCAATATGGCGCCCCGGTTTGACCATTACCCAGAGTTGCCTGTGGTGACACAAGACGGGATTGAATTGACGGTATTGGTGGGTGAATTTTTACAGACTAAATCGCCGGTAAAAGTACATAGTGAATTATTGGGGGTCGATCTGCGTAGTTCGGAAAGTCAAAGTACCGTCCTGCCGCTCAATCCAAAATTTGAATATGGCTTTATGGCCCTCGAAGGGACTGCCAGTATCAATGGTCACGAGCTCAATGAAGACAATATGGTGGTACTTGAGCCGGGCTTGACCCAAGTCAAAATTGACCTACATGCAGGTGGCCGTGTTTTATTATTAGGAGGCGAACCTTTTGAATCACCGATTCTGCTGTGGTGGAATTTTGTGGGGCGCACACAAGAAGAATTGAATATTGCCCGTGAGCAGTGGATTAATCAGGACGAACGTTTTGGCTCTATTCCAGACTATGATGGTCCACGACTAGAAGCACCGGCTTTCCCTGATAAAATGCGTCCATCACGTTAACTTGAGAATAAAAATGAACAGCCGTACCCGTGGTGAACATGGTGCGGCATAACCAAGAGGGAGTCATTATGGGTATCGTCGCAACGGCAACAGTAAATACCTTAGAAGCACCGTGGTCAGGTGAAGTTCAGAGTGGAAAACATCAACTTATTACCGATAAGCCCGAATCATTTGGTGGCGGGGATTAAGGTTTAGCACCGTATGATTTACTGTGTGCCTCCTTAATTTCATGCACCATGATTACCTTGCGCATGTATGCAGCACATAAACAAATCCAATTGGGGGAGTTTAGTGTCGAGGCAGACTTTTGTGCGAACCGTGAAGGTGCTGAATGGGTTGAGCGACGCCTGCATTTTCAAACATCCTTGGATGCAGAATTAGAGCAAAAGATCTTGTCCATTTGTGAAAAAACTCCAGTGACAAAAACTTTATTGCGCAGTGTAGACATTAAAACCACTCTAGTTTAATTTAAAAGCAGGTCGCTGCTGTACTGTGCAAAATTTAGTTTTGATATAGCCCTAAGCAGTGATCTGACACTTTTTATGATTTAAGTACTTCAAAATAATAATGGCTTGCCAGAAATAAGAAAATTTTAGACTTCATATAGGAGATGAACCCATGCGGGTGCTACATCATCTAGAAAAATCTCGTTCATTTCGTATTTTATGGGCAATGCAGGAATTAGGACTGGATTATCAGGTTCAGTTTTATCTGCGCCAGCCAAATTTGTCTGCTCCCCCTGAGCTTAAAGTCATCCATCCTTTAGGAAAGTCGCCCATATTGCAGGATGATGGACTGGTCTTGGTAGAATCTGCAGCGATCTTGGAGTATTTACAAGAGAAGTACGATCGGCATGATTTTTTTGCAGCCAAGGCGGAACATTCAAAACAACAATATCGCTTTTGGATGCATTATGCCGAAGGTTCTCTAATGCCGTTGTTGGTGATGCAGTTGGTCATGAGCAATGTGCCACGCCATGTACCTTGGGTCATCAAACCCGTAGCTAATCGCATTTGTGATGGGGTCAAAAAAGGTTTTGTACGACCTCGCTTAAAAGAACATATCGAGTTTTTAGAAAACCATTTAGTGGAAAATGAATATTTTGCGGGACCGTTTAGCTTTGCGGATATTCAGATGACGTTTCCATTAGAAGCCGTCATGACCAGAACTCAAGGGCGATATCCACAAATTCAGGCTTTCTTACAACGGATGCAACAGCGTCCTGCATATCGCCGTGCCAAACAACAAGAAGAACAGTTGGAAGCACAGCAAGACCGGCAGGATGATTCTGCTTAGCTCACATGATACAAGCGTTCTTTAGGGAAGACGACTTTAAACAGCGAACCACGGTTTTCTTTGGACTCAATTTCAAGGTGTGCCTGATGTTGCATCAAAACGTGTTTCACGATGGCAAGACCTAAACCTGTTCCTCCCGTTTGGCGACTACGTGCGCTGTCCACACGGTAAAACCGTTCCGTTAAACGGGGTAAGTGTTTCGGGTCAATCCCGATACCCGTATCTTCAACGGTAAAATAACCATTCGTACCATCATCATGCCAACCAATGGTCACAGTACCGCCTTTCGGGGTGTATTTAATTGCATTGGTGATGAGGTTACTAAAGGCACTCGCCAATTCCATATCTGATCCGATCAGGTCACAGTGACTATCAATATCGAGATTCAGTGTATGTCCATAATCCACATTGTAAGCATGTGCATCGTCATATAGTTGGTTCATTAGGCTGGGCATTTCAATGATTTGATTTTTAGCAACTTTTTTATCATTTTCCAGACGAGATAATAATAACAAGTCATTAACCAAAGCATTCATACGGCGGGTTTGAGACTGCATTTGATCGAATGCGCGTTTCCAGCGTGGATTTAAATCTTCCTGATCGGTAAAGGTTTCGATATAACCACTTAAAACCGTGAGCGGTGTGCGTAACTCATGTGAAATATTATCGACAAAGTCTTTACGCATCTGCTCAAGGTTATGCATACGTGTGACGTCATAGGCCACCAATAAACGACTTTCGCGACCAAAACGGGTCAATTTGACTTGCACATAATGGTCTTCGAGCACTGATGATTTCATTTTCAAACCATCGGGGGCTAAATCGATATTGGTAAAGTATTCGATAAAACTGGGCTGTCTTAAAATGCTTAAAATATTGCGCCCTTGATCGAGCTGTTGAATCCCAAAAAGCTTTTCTGCGGCAGGGTTCCACCATTCGATTTGGTGTAATTCATCAATCAATACCACAGCTTCAGCAAGTGCCACCAAGGAAGATTGAGCGCGGTCGATCAGACCAACCATTTCAGCTTGTACAATGCGTTCTTGACGCTGCGCACGGTATACATTAAAGAGCAAAGCCCCCCAAATACCGTCTAAATTTGGCGGGACATCATAGGGACGGTTTGAAATCCATTCGTTGACCAAGTACAGCGAACGCATTTGCAATGCAAAGAACACTGCAAAGGCGATTAAGATGCAGATCCATAAGTACCCGATACCAAAGCCGATGAGTGCAGCAATGAGTAGGAAAAATGCCAGAAGTCTCAAATCCTGCTTGGCAAAAGTCCATAAACTGCTGTAACGGAATTTTTTATGTTCACTGGCAAGTTCAGGGACGGGATACGGTTCGTACATAGAAAATTAAAGACCTAAAATGACTAACCCATCACAGCGTCTGCACGGGTAGAGAAACGGTAACCTGTACCACGAACAGTTTGGACATAACGATCGGCTTGGAAAGGTTCAAGAACTTTACGCAAACGACGAATATGCACGTCAATGGTACGGTCCTCAATATACACGTTTCCACCCCAAACCTGATCTAATAATTGAGCACGGGTATAGGCACGTTCAGGATGAGTCATGAAGAAGGCCAGTAGACGATATTCAGTCGGTCCCATATCTAAAATGGTGTTACCAAAGCTGACACGTTGGCTGACTGGATCGAGGATTAAACCATTGGCATCAATGGTTTTTTCACCACCCAATGCATTTGAGCGACGCAGCACCGCTTTAATGCGTGACACCAACTCACGGGTGGAAAAGGGTTTGGTCATGTAGTCATCTGCGCCTGCGTCTAGACCTTGGACTTTATGGTCTTCTTCACCGCGAGCAGTGAGCATGATGACTGGAATTTCTGACAAATTTTCATCGCGTTTTAAACGACGACATAGGTCTACACCACTCACGCCACCAGGCATCATCCAATCTAATAAAATCAGTGCAGGACGCTGATCCACAATCATTTGGTGCGCTTGTTTGGCATCTTCAGCTTGCTGACATTGAAAACCAGCCATATCCAGTGAAGTATGGATCATTTCCCGAATCGGGAGTTCGTCGTCGACGATTAAAATATAGTCATCTTTCACAGCGCAATACCCTATTTTATGTAAACGGTAGACCGTTTTATATTTATGACAGGCTTATTACAAAGATTAATTATGACAGTATCATTGCAAAAATGATCTTTCATTGGGGTTTAGAAAGAAATTGTGACAATTTAAATCCTGAAATATTCAACAACATGGGCTTTGCATCATGCTGTTGTCACAAAAAAATCATTCAAAAAATTGTAAAGATCAATGTTGAGGACAAAATTTATTTCCTGGGTTTTTCATAAAAAGCATCCAACAAGGCCAAAAAGACCACGCTACATGACGATAAAACTTCATCAATCGGCTGTTTATAACCACTCATGACCCAGCGAATCGCGATTTGGGTGACATAACCATTGAGACCTGTTGCGACCATTGAAATTTCGCGTTCTGAACGATCAATATTTGGCATCATGAGCATGACAAAGGCATGAATCATACGGTCAAAGCGCATCATGGTTTCATGAATCGTGGCTTGGTTATGTAGCTCTTGTACCAACATGGCATCGATATAAATGATGCGCGCCATGCGAGGATTATTTTTTAAGGTTAACAATAGGGCGGTTAAACCTGCTTCAATCATTTTTTTAGAATCGGTTGATGCTTGCATGATGGCTTGCATCACGTTTTGTTGCAGTTCATCGATTAATTTTAAAAAGATGGTCTGGAACAGTTGCTCACTTTTCTTAAATGATTCGTAAAAATAGCGTTCGGTCAGCTTGGCTTCCAAACAAATATCTTTCACGGTCACGGAAAAAAAGCCATGTGTACCATAGGCTTCTATACCGGCTTCAATCAGTTTTTCACGTCGCGCTTGCTTACGTTCACTGAGAGAAAGCCCTTTAAATTGACGTTCCTTCACATTTTTTGCCTGTTGTTGTTCTGTGTGATTTGTTGCATCTGTCATGAAAATATACGCTGAACTAAAGCAGAATTTTGTCTTATTTTAGCAATAATTTCAGTTTAAACCTATGTTTAAGCATTGGCGATTTCAACAGCTTAGCACGTCCTAAGATGACATTGACAATATGTATTGTCAAAACTATATTAAGTCGACGAACTGCACACATTGGCAAATGAGATCACGCTGTGATAAAGCCAAGCGGCAGCATAAAGGAATAAGGAATCACAATGAAAAACTTCAAAAATAAAGTGGCTGCCATTACAGGTGCAGGTTCAGGTATTGGTCAGCAATTGGCTGTGCTTTTGGCTAAACAAGGCTGCCATCTGTCTTTAAGCGATGTGAATGAACAGGGGCTAGCGGCAACCGTTGAATTGGTGAAAGCTAGCAATGTACGTGTAACCACGCAAAAACTCGATGTGTCAGACCTTGCGGCAATGAAAGCATGGGCAGCACAGACCGTTAAAGATCATGGTTCGGTGAATATGATTTTTAACAATGCGGGTGTGGCATTGGGCACGACCGTTGAAGGGGCAAGCTACGAAGAGCTGGAGTGGATTGTTAATATTAACTTCTGGGGTGTGGTTTATGGCACCAAGGAGTTTTTACCGTATATTAAGCAAAGTGGTGAAGGTCATATCATCAATATTTCCAGCTTGTTTGGCTTAACGGCACAGCCAACACAGTCGGCATATAATGCCACTAAATTTGCAGTACGTGGCTTTACCGAATCTTTACGCCAAGAATTGGATATTGAAAACTGTGGCGTGAGTGCGCTATGTGTACATCCGGGCGGGATTCGTACCAATATTGCCAATGCCGCAAAAATGAATGATAGCCTGAAAAGTTTAGGCATGAACCCGCAAAAATCGGCACAGTCCTTTAATAAATTCTTGCGCTGTCCACCTGAAGAAGCGGCTCGTCAAATCATTGAAGCAGTACAAAAAGATAAGCGTCGTTTATTGATTGGTAATGATGCAAAAGCGATTGATTTAATTCAACGTTTGCTTCCGACGGGTTATCAAAAATTAACTGCCATGGCGACTAAATTTGGTCAATAAGCGGTAATTAAAATCAATTGAAAAGAGCCCACGTCAGTGGGTTTTTTTATGCTCTAGTAATATCAGAAGCGCAATTTGATCCAAATAAAAGAACGATACGCGGTAGTGTCATCCGCAATTGTTTGAGACAAGACGACTTTTAATCAAAAATGTTTTTGCGATCCTTTGAATCATTTGATGGTATTAAACGAGTTTTGTCGGTGAGGTGTATTGCACCGCAAGATGGTTTCCTTGCGAAGCACGCTTCTCATTTTGTCGAATGAGAAACAACGTTTCGTAAGAGTACCTCCAGCCGAAGGCTAATCCCGTTATTCAATCCCTAGATGTAAGACTCCATCGAATAGATTTAAAAATCATTTTAAAAATCCGAAATTACTTTTACAGGCGTAACATCAGTTATTAAAAGCCCAAAGCGTATTTCTTATTTCATAAAATGAGATATAAAAATGGAAATAACTGATGATTTGAAATAAGCAACTGTTGAATAACCAACAGTTTTTTGGCGTTAAAACCAACAGAATTTATCAGATTTAAATAATAAAACTTTAAAAAATAAATACTTAAAATGTTGGCACAGTTGTTGCCATATTAGAGTGAACAAAACTCACCACTGTATGGAACATTTATGAGTACTTTTACGCATCGATATCTTTCTGCTTTTCGTGTCCTACAACAGGCATGTTGTTGTGCTATGACACTCGCGATGATGCGCGCTTAAATTCTAAAAGCTGTCTTCGAGTTTCGGTCGTGCATAAGTTGAATAAAACCTACGACCACTCAGATTAATTTTTAAAAACCCACGCAGTACATTCACTTCATGCACCTTGCATGGGGTTGGGGGATTTTGCGCTTTGGGAAAAATGTTAGTGAAACCAAATCATGAAAAAAACCACATTAACCGTTGCGGTCGGACTGATTTTATCCGCAACCAGTCCGCTGAGTTTTGCATCGGATGAAGCACTTCAGCAAGAACTGAGCAGCTTAAAACAACAAATTGAGAGTTTGCAAAAACGCTTAAATGCAGTGGAATCTGGGACGACGAAAAGTAAAGTCGTAGAAACGGCCGCGGTGACGACAGACGATACGAGCAACGCCGCTGATGTTGAAGGTGAAACGCAGGTTGCAGAAGTGACCACAGCAACATCCGAAGATATCGACGGCTTACGTGCAGATATTGAAAACTATAAGTACGATCAGTCACGTCAATATGAACGTCAAACTACAAAATCGACTCGTGATACAACCCTGTATGGCACAGTTCAACTACGTGCCAGTGCGCTCGATGAAACGGGTCCGTTGGGTGCAACCAAATCGACATTTGATATTGGGACTGCGCTGATTGGTGTGCGCGGGAATTTATTCCGTGATTATAACGAAGGCAAAAACCTCGATTATCAATTGTCCTTTGGTTATGGCAAACGCAATGATGGCACCAATAACAGTAACTTTAACTTACTAGATGCCTTTGTTCGCTATAACGCTTTTGCCACCAATGCTGGCCCTGAAACTGCCAAACTGAACTTTACGCTCGGTCAGCAGTTATTGCCCTTTGGTCTAGATGTGCAGTCTCCTGAAGATTTGCGTCCAACCATTAGTACCGCTGCAGCTTCGACCTTTTTAGGACTGTTTAATCGTCAAAATGGATTCATTGTCCGTGGTGATGCCCAACCTTTTGTCGACTTTGCTTCGAACTACCGTGCGCCGCTATTTGAGTATGCTTTAGGGGTGACCAATGGGAACGCCAGCAATAAGGCAGATGACAACAACGGCAAAGATTATATCGGTCGTGTGGCTTTTACCTTGCCAGTGGACTACGCCAGCATTTTTCGTGAGTTGAAGTTTGGGGCCTCTTATATCAAAGGCGAATCGAAAATTTCAGCCGGCGGAATCACTGATAATGCTGCAAAACGCGATCGTTTGGGTTTCGATATTTATTATAACCATGCCCCATTTGGTGTGACCTATGAATATCTGCAAGGCAAGACCGATTATGTTGATACCGTAGCCCAAGACATCAAAGAAGCCAAAGCGGAAGGGCATACTTTTACCGCTTTCTACACCTTGGGTGATCAGTTCTACAACAGTATTAAATCCAACGCCAAATTTGATGATTTCTGGCCGAAGTCAGTCCAAGGTTATTACCGTTTTGACCGCTATAACCCGAATAAAAACAACGCAAGCTATCTCGATACCGCGAGCGGTCGTATTGGTGAATATGACATTCACTCTTTGGGTTTAAACCTATTTTTTGCGCAAACCACAAAATTCCAATTACAGCTGAATCACTATCTGTTTGATGTCGAAACGGCAAATCAAAAAGACACCAATGAGCTGCAAGCTCAGGTTCAGTACACCTTTTAATTCAAATATTTAAACCATTAAGGAACATTTAAAATGAAAATTATCTCTAAAAAAATCGCAGCCACATTCTTGGCACTTTCAGCACTTGGTTTAAGCGTTCAATTGCATGCTGCCAATCCCAAAGAAATTCGCATTTCAGTATCAGCTGCGGGTGAGGGGGGTAAACCCAAAGTGGGCGGTAGTTTTGTAGCTACAGCACATTTACGAGGTGTGCTCGAACAAGAATTTAAAAAAGATGGCATTAAGGTGAATTGGCTCTTTTTCCCAGGAGCAGGCCCTGCAACCAACGAAGCTTTAGCCAATGGCAAAGTGGACTTTGCATTGCATGGCGATTTGCCCTCATTGGTTGGACGTTCAACGGGATTAAAAACCAAAGTGTTGTTCTCGACAGGGCGTTTTGGTCCTACCTATGTGGTGGTGCCTGCCGGATCAAATGCTAAATCCTTTGCAGATCTAAAAGGCAAAAAATTCTCCGTCTTTAAAGGCACCAATGGTCAGATCGTCTTTAACCGTGTATTAGCAAAATACAATTTAACTGAGCGCGATTTACGAGTGATTTCGCAAGATGCCTATTCGGCGCGTACTGCGTTAGCGACAGGTGATATTGATGCCACGATTACTTCACCGTTTAGTTTGCAAGCGCGTGGTGTGGCGAAAACATTACTAGAAATTAAAGATCCCAAAGTTGCACCGATTGCGCACTTTTGGGTGACAGAAAGTTTTGAAAAACAATATCCAGAAGTGGTGCAACGTGTCGTGACGACGCTGATTAAACAAGCGCAGTGGAGTTCTCAAGAAGCTAATCGTAGTGCGCAATATAAACTTTGGGCACAAAGTGGCATTCCGTTGGTGGATTATCAAAAAACGTGGGATGGCTGGAATTTAAAGGACCGTACTACACCGCTACTAGACGAGTTCCATCGTTCACAAATTGACAGTGCTTTAAAAATTGCCAAAGACGCTCGCTTAATCCGTCGTGATGTAGATACCAAATCATGGTATGAGCCGAAGTATCTGAATAATGCCTTGAAAGAGCTGAAGTTAGAGGGTTACTGGCGCCAATTTAATGCTCAAGGTCAACCGAAGTAAGTCGCAGCCATGAGTCGTCCGATTGAAAGCAATGTAATTGCCAGTCCATTAACCACCAAATTTATGAGCAGTTTTGTGCTGCTTACGATTTTGGCTGGACTGGGTGTGGGTGTAGCACGGGTATTAATTTCCTTGTATGCCGTGCATTTAGAAGCCACCGAATTGCAATTGGGGCTAATTTCTGCAGCGCAAAATTTTGGCATTTTGATCATGGCATTGCCGATTGGCGTGTTGGTACAGCGCTTTGGGTCTTTGAAAATATTCTGCATCGGCAGTGTGTTGGGCGCTGTGGTCTATAGCTTAACGCCACTCAAAGCTGGTGCATGGTATCTCTTTGCAGTCACAGCCTTAGTAAGTTTTGTCTTACCCATGCGCTTTGTTTCGATCAATACCGTTTTTTTGAGCAACTTAAAACGTTTAGGTCCAGTCCGTGCGGGTTGGTTTCGCGGTTCGCACATGATGGGATATTTCCTGATTGCGCCTGCATTGAGCGTGTTGTTGGTCGAGCATTTCGGCTATGGCGGAAGTTTTTATGTGGTGTCTTTGCTTTTTTTAGGCACCTTGCTGTTGGCTCCGTGGTGCTTTCAACGTAGTACTCCGCAAGCGACGAATCGCCCGCATTTTCAATGGCGAGATATTGTGGCGCCTTTGGCACTCATCAAAACCCATGCCTCGCTGCGGATTGTTTGCATATTGGAATTTTTGAGCAGCGTGGCAAATAACTACTTTGGCTTTTTCATTGTGGTGATTGCTATCCAAAGTTTTGCACTTTCGGAGCCAATGGCGGTGATGCTGCTGACCGTACAAGGCATCGTCTTTGTGGGATCGCTATTTAGCATGGGCGGTTTGGCTGAGCTGATGGGTTATCAAAAGTTTTATTTGATTGGCCTAAGCCTGATGGCAACGGCATTACTGATTTTAGCCTTAACCAAAATCACGCTGTTGATGTGGCCTGCTTCGGTCATGTTTGGACTTGGACTCGGTATGTTGCATATCGCCAATTTTATGTCTTTCGCCCGAGTCGGTGAGCAAACCGCGATGGCTAAGATTTCTCCAATTTTAGCCCTCGTCGGACCTTCGGGTGGACTGTTGGGTGGCCTGATAGGCGCCGTATTTGGCGCACAGGTTGGACTACAAAATTTATTTTTACCGATCGGGCTGGTGTTTATTGGTCTGATTATTTTGATCAGCAAAGATCAGGAATTTATTCAATTTTTAAAACCTGATGTCTCAGAGCAGAGCGTAAAAGGACAAGAATTATGAGCCTTACGGATGTATCTGCACATTCGGTTCCCTTGCAAAGTGACCGAAGTGCGTTGGATTTTTTTAAGACCTATTTAAAACTAACTTTGCAAGTGGCGTGTGGACTCCTGATGCCAGTTTTGTTGTTCGGTCTATGGTATGTGGCAACACTTAAACAGTGGTTGCCTGAGCAGATTTTACCTGCACCGAGTCTGGTGTGGCAAAGCACAGTCGAATTATGGCAAAGCGGTGAATTGAGTTTTCATTTTGCCATTAGTGCCAAACGTATTTTATGGAGTGTCTTGCTTGGCGCCAGTGTCGGGATTTTGCTTGGCACAGTGTTGGGATTGGCAAAACGTAGTCGGGACTTTATTTTTCCGACGGTGAATCTTGTTGCGCAATTTCCCATAGTTGGCTGGATTCCATTATTGATGATTTTCTTGGGTATAGATGAAGCTTTAAAAATTGCAGCGATTTCTTTAGCGGTATTACCACCGCTGCTGATTGCAACTTATAAAGGTATTACTCATGTGCCGAATAGTTTGATGGAAGTGGCAGAGGTTTACCAATACAGCAATTGGCAGAAACTCAAAGAAGTGATTTTCCCAGCTGCACTACCCAGTGTGATCAGTGGTTTACGTCAAGGCATTATGCAGGCGTGGTTGGCATTGGTTTTTGTCGAGTTATTAGCAAGTAGTGAAGGAATTGGTTATCTCATGGTGTGGGGACGTCAGCTAATGCAGATGGACTTGATCTTCATGGCGATCATTCTGATTGGTATTACGGGCTATGTCTTAGATACCTTGCTGGCTTGGTTAGAAAAAACTGCGCGCTTTCACGCAACCCGAGTAGGAGGGAACTCATGAGCATTCTTTCATTACACGGGGCAGCGCGCCAAGTCTTAGTTAAAGCAGCAAAAGCACTCGTTCTACCTGTGGCATTTATCGCACTGTGGGCAGGAGCCTCACAGCAAAATTGGGTTGATCCAAAGTTGATTCCTAGTCCATGGCTCGTGCTGCAAAAAGCAGTAACCGTGCTCCAACAACCGAGCTTTTTGACAGGCTTTGGCGAAAGTTTGGCGCGAAATTTTATCGGCTATGGCATAGGTGCGATAGCGGGTGTGTTATTTGGCATCTTAATCGCGAGTTCACGCCTTTCGAATTGGTTATTTGCACCGAGCTTTCATGTATTGCGTCAAATTTCGCTGTTTGCATGGTTGCCACTAATTTCGACCTTTTTAGGCATAGGTATCTACACATTTTTTATAAATTGAATGCGATCTGAGCAATCGCATTCAGCTCATCAGACGAATACTCTGACAACAACTGAAGAGTGTTCAATAGTATTGAAAGCCCTGCCAGTATG